>NZ_JBHMCY010000038.1:26569-72650 GCF_042430725.1 Streptomyces cinereospinus
GCGCCGCCTCCTCGGCCGGTGTCTCGCCGTCGGCCGGGTCTCCGTGCGCCGCCTCCCCGGCCGGTGTCTCCCCGTCCGCCGGGTCCCCGCCGGGGGCCGGGCGCCGGCCGGGCGGGTCCGGCCGCCGGGGGACCGACGTGTGCCACAGCTCGCGGGCCGCGGCGAGCGCGGCCAGGACCAGCAGGCCGTTGCGGACGAACAGCAGGGTGACGCCGAGGGCGTCACCGGCGACCACGTGCGAGAACCACAGCGGGAACTCCAGCGTCGTCACCAGCGACGCCGTCAGGACCAGGGCGGCCGGCACCCGCATGCCGGTACGGCGGAAGCCGAGGCAGACCGCCGCCAGCCCGACCAGCCACACCATGTACTGAGGGCTGATCACCCGGCTCGTGGCCGTGAACATCAGCACCGCCACGAAGGCGGCGTCCGCGAGCGTGCGCGGCAGGAACCGGGTGGCCGACAGCCGCCACAGCAGCAGCCAGCCGAAGGCGATCCCGCTCAGCGCCAGGGCGGCGGTGCTCACCACGCCCACGTACGGGCCGAGGAACTCCACCGAGCCGTAGTTGAGCAGCACCTGCCCGTCCCAGCCGAAGTGCCGCGCCACGTGGAAGACCAGCGCGCCCAGCGACTCGATCTCGGTGCCCCGGTCCCGCTGGAAGGTCAGGAACGCGAAGGCGCCCGGCATGGCCAGCGCGAACAGCGCCCCCAGGGCCCCGGCCGTCACCGCCGCCGCGGCCCACGCCCGGCGGCGCACGGCGCCGATCAGCAGCAGCACCGGCCACACCTTCAGCATCGCCCCGAGACCCGCCAGCGCCCCCATCAGCCGCGGACGGCGGGCACCCGCGAGCAGCGCGGCCACCGCGACGGCCGTGACCAGCATGTCGTAGCGGGCGTAGACCGTCGGCCCGAGCAGCGGCACGCCCGCCACCCACACCCAGGCGCCGCGCACCGTCCGGCCGGGCCGCCGGCCCGCGCCGCACAGCAGGGCCAGGACCGCGAGGTCGGCGAGGAGGACGAGGACGAAGAAGGCGTGCGCGTAGTCCAGGAAGGACAGCAGCGCCGGGGAGACGATCGCCAGGGCGGCCGCGGGCGGGTACTGCCAGGTGACGTCGTCCAGCGGGAACGTCCCGGTGCGCAGCACCTCGTACCAGCCCTGGTAGATCACCGAGACGTCGCTGGTGACGTCCGGGCCGGGGAAGACGTACACCTTGAACGCGAACAGGAGCAGCAGCAGCCGGGTCAGGCCCCACAGGGCGAGCGGCCCGGTCAGGGATCGCGTTCCGTCCGTCCTGTCCACCTGCGCCCCTGTTCGTCTCGCCGCGGCCTCCGGCGCGTGCCGGCTCGGTGCCGCCCGTCGTGCCGCCCGTCGTCCCGGGGAGCCATGATCCCCCGGCCGCCCGCGCGGGAGCGGTGCGGCACGGCCGTGCCGGGCTGTGAGTGTACGTTCGGTAGGGTCGGGTGCTGATGCGCAAGACCCTGATCGTCACGAACGACTTCCCGCCCCGGCCCGGCGGCATCCAGGCGTTTCTGCACAACATGGCGCTCCGGCTGGATCCCGACCGGCTCGTCGTCTACGCCTCCACCTGGAAGCGGAGCCGCGAGGGCCTCGAAGCCACCGCCGCCTTCGACGCCGAGCAGCCCTTCACCGTCGTGCGCGACCGCACGACCATGCTGCTGCCGACCCCCGCCGCGACCCGGCAGGCGGTCGCGCTGCTGCGCGCCCACGCGTGCACGTCGGTGTGGTTCGGGGCGGCGGCGCCGCTCGGGCTGATGGCGCCGGCGCTGCGCCGCGCGGGCGCCGAGCGGCTGGTGGCCACCACCCACGGGCACGAGGCCGGCTGGGCCCAACTGCCCGCCGCCCGGCAGCTGTTGCGGCGGATCGGCGAATCCACCGACACCCTCACCCACCTCGGCGAGTACACGCGCTCGCGGATCGCCGGGGCGCTCACCCCGCAGGCCGCCGCGCGGATGACGCGGCTGCCGCCCGGCGTGGACGAGAAGACCTTCCACCCCGGGTCCGGCGGCGACCGGGTGCGGGCCCGGCTCGGGCTCACCGACCGGCCCGTCGTCGTGTGCGTCTCCCGGCTCGTGCCGCGCAAGGGGCAGGACACGCTGATCCTCGCCATGCCGCGGATCCTGGCGAAGGAGCCGGACGCGGTGCTGCTGATCGTCGGCGGCGGGCCGTACGAGGGCGAGCTGCGCAGACTGGCGCGCGAGACCCGGGTCGAGGACTCCGTCGTTTTCACCGGGGCCGTGCCCTGGCCGGAGCTGCCCGCCCACTACGGCGCCGGTGACGTCTTCGCCATGCCGTGCCGCACCCGGCGCGGCGGGCTCGACGTCGAGGGGCTCGGCATCGTCTACCTGGAGGCGTCCGCGACCGGGCTGCCGGTCGTCGCCGGGGACTCCGGAGGCGCGCCCGACGCCGTGCTCGACGGCGAGACCGGGTGGGTGGTGCGCGGCGGCTCCGCCGAGGACACCGCCGACCGGATCGTCACCCTCCTCGGGGACGCCCAGCTGCGCCGCCGGATGGGGGAGCGGGGACGCGCCTGGGTCGAGGAGAAGTGGCGCTGGGACCTGCTCGCGGAGCGGCTGAAGGACCTGCTGTAGACGGACGCCGGCGCGGACCCCGCCGACCGGGACCCGCGCCGTGACGTCATGTCAGGCGTCCGTCTGTCGCCCGTCAGGCGCCCGCCGGACGAGCGGCTACTTCTGGTAGATCGCCTCGATCTCGGTCGCGAAGTCCTTCGCCACCACGTTCCGCTTCAGCTTCAGCGAGGGCGTGAGGTGCCCCGAGTCCTCGGTGAACTGCGTCGCCAGGACGCGGAACCTGCGGACCGACTCCGCCTGGGAGACCGCCGTGTTGCCGTCGTCCACCGCGGACTGGACCGCCGCCAGCAGGTCGGGGTCCTCGCGCAGGGACGCCGCCGTGGAACCGGCCGGTTTGCCGTGCTCGGCCGCCCAGCGGCCCAGGAACTCCTCGTCGAGGGTGATGAGCGCGCCCACGAACGGCCGCGCGTCCCCGACCACCATGCACTCCGCGACCAGCGCGTGCGCCCGGATGCGGTCCTCGATCACGGCCGGCGCCACGTTCTTGCCGCCCGCGGTGACGATGATCTCCTTCTTGCGGCCGGTGATCCACAGGTACCCGTCCTCGTCGAGGGTGCCGAGGTCGCCGGTGTGGAACCAGCCGTCGGCGAGGGCCTCCTCGGTGGCGCCGGGGTTGTTCCAGTACTCCTTGAACAGGTGCTCGCCGTGCAGCAGCACCTCGCCGTCGTCCGCGATCCGCACCACCGAGCCCGGCAGCGGCTGCCCGACCGTGCCGATCTTCTGCCGGTCCCAGGGGTTGAAGGCGGTGGCGGCACAGGACTCGGTCAGGCCGTAGCCCTCCAGGACCGTGAAGCCGATGCCGCGGAAGAAGTGGCCGAGCCGCTCGCCGAGCGGGGCGCCGCCGGAGATGGCGTACTCGCCGCGGCCGCCGAGGACCGCGCGCAGCTTGCCGTAGACGAGCTTGTCGAAGACCGTGTGCCTGATCCGCAGGCCCAGCGAGGGGCCGGAGGGCGTGTCCAGGGCCTTGCTGTAGGCGATGGCCGTGTCGGCGGCCCGGTCGAAGATCCTGCCCTTGCCGTCCGCCTGGGCCTTGGCGCGGGCCGAGTTGTACACCTTCTCGAAGACGCGCGGCACGCCGAGGATCAACGTCGGCCGGAAGGCGGCCAGTTCGTCGGTGAGGTTCTTGACGTCCGGGACGCAGCCCAGCTTGATCGGCGCCATCATCGGCGCCACCTGGACCAGCCGGCCGAAGACGTGGGCGAGCGGCAGGAAGAGCAGCACGCTGCACTCGCCGGTGCGGAACAGCGGACGCAGGCGCTCCACGACGTTGCCGCACTCCGCGAAGAAGCTGCGGTGGGTGAGGACGCAGCCCTTGGGGCGGCCGGTGGTGCCGGAGGTGTAGACGATGGTCGCGGGGTCGTCGGCCTTCGCCAGCGAACTGCGCTCCTCGACCGCCGCGTCGCTGACGTCCTGGCCCAGGCGGCCCAGTTCGGCGACGCCGCCGCCGTCGATCTGCCAGACGTGCTTCAGTCCGGGCAGCCGGTCGCGCACCGACTCGACGGCGGCCGCGTGGGCGTCCGTCTCCACCAGGCAGGCCGTCGCGCCCGAGTCGCTGAGGATCCACTGCACCTGCTCCGGCGAGCTGGTCTCGTAGACCGGCACGGTGACCGCGCCCGCGCTCCAGATCGCGAAGTCCAGCAGCGTCCACTCGTAGCGGGTACGGGACATCAGGCCGACCCGGTCGCCCGGCTGCACGCCGGAGGCGATGAGTCCCCTGGCGGCGGCCCGGACCTCGTCGAGGAAGGCGGTGGCCGTCACGTCCTGCCAGGCGGCGCCGGCCTTGCGGGCGATCACGGCGACATCGGGATGCTGCGCGGCGTTTCTGCGGACGATGTCCGTCAGGTTGCCGTCCGAGGGGACCTCGTACAAAGCCGGAAGGCTGAACTCGCGCAAGACTGCTGCTCCTCATAGGGCGCCGGCGCCACGACGTTGTGTGATGCGACGGTCCGGTCCACGGCTCGGGCAGGGTGCTCAGGCTCGGCGGGAGCCGGCGGATCCCACGGGTTGACGACCTGAGCACGACGTGACTGCCCGGACGTTACCCGCCGGTATGGCGACTACGACAGGGGGGTCCGTCGAGATGTTCGCTGCGTCACACGGATGGTGCTGCGTTGGTGTTTCTCCTGATGTTCCTGCGCGCACAGTAGTCGACTCGTTTCCCGACTGGCGAGTAAGCGCAGGCTGGGCCGCCCCTGGTCACGTCAGTCGCCCACGCTTACCCTTGATCGCCATGGCACCCACACCGGCCGGCGACCGCGGGACGCGGATCCACGTGGTCAGCGACGTGCACGGCAACGCGCGTGACCTCGCACGCGCCGGGGACGGCGCGGACGCCCTGCTCTGCCTCGGGGACCTGGTCCTCTTCCTCGACTACGCCGACCACTCGCGCGGCATCTTCCCCGACCTGTTCGGCGCGGAGAACGCCGACCGCATCGTCGAACTGCGCACCGCCCGCCGCTTCGAGGAGGCGCGCGAGCTGGGTACGCGGCTGTGGGCCGGGGTGGGGGAGGACCGGGCCGCGGTGATCGAGCGGGCGGTGCGCAAGCAGTACGCCGAGCTGTTCGCCGCCTTCCCGACGCCGACGTACGCCACGTACGGCAATGTCGACATGCCGCCGCTGTGGCGGGAGTACGCCGGGCCGGGCACGACGGTGCTGGACGGCGAGCGGGTGGAGATCGGCGGCTGGGTCTTCGGCTTCGTGGGCGGCGGCCTGCGCACGCCCATGCGCACGCCGTACGAGATCAGTGACGAGGAGTACGCGGCGAAGGTGGAGGCGGTGGGCGAGGTGGACGTGCTGTGCACGCACATCCCGCCGGAGGTGCCGGAGCTGGTCTACGACACGGTGGCCCGGCGCTTCGAGCGGGGCAGCCGGGCGCTGCTCGACGCCATCCGCCGCACGCGGCCCCGCTACTCCCTCTTCGGCCACGTCCACCAGCCGCTGGTGAGCCGGATGCGGGTCGGCGCCACCGAGTGCGTGAACGTGGGGCACTTCGCCGGGACGGGCCGGCCGTGGGTACTGCGGTGGTGAGGCGGTCCGGTCCACGAGGGCCGGTATCCGCAGGTGGGGGTGGTGGGAGGCGGGGCGCCGCGCGGTAGCCTTCACGCGGCACACACGTGCGCACGACCACCTCTTGCCGGACCGCATCTGGAGGAGCCACGGCGATGGCGGAACACACCAGCTCGAGCATCGAGATCGAGGCGGCCCCGGCCGACGTCATGGCGGTGATCGCCGACTTCGCGCGCTACCCGGACTGGACCGGTGAGGTGAAGGAGGCGGAGATCCTCGCGACCGACCCGGAGGGCCGCGCCGAGCAGGTGCGGCTGGTCATGGACGCCGGCGCGATCAAGGACGACCAGACGCTGGCGTACACCTGGAACGGCGAGCACGAGGTCTCCTGGACGCTGGTGCGGTCGCAGATGCTGCGGTCCCTGGACGGTTCCTACCTGCTGAAGCCGGCGGGCGCGGGCGGCACCGAGGTCACCTACCGGCTGACGGTGGACGTCAAGATCCCGATGCTCGGGATGATCAAGCGCAAGGCCGAGAAGGTGATCATCGACCGGGCGCTGGCGGGCCTGAAGCAGCGGGTCGAGTCCGCCCGGTAGCGCGCCCACCACGCCGTCGGGCCACAGGGGGCCGTCCCGCCGCGGCCCCGGGGTACGGTTCACCCTCATGCGCACCATCCTGATCACCGGTCCCGGCGGCAGCGGCCGTACCACCGTCGCCGCGGCCACCGCGCTCGCCGCCGCCCGGGAGGGCGTC
Source organism: Streptomyces cinereospinus (assembly GCF_042430725.1). NCBI lineage: Bacteria > Bacillati > Actinomycetota > Actinomycetes > Kitasatosporales > Streptomycetaceae > Streptomyces > Streptomyces cinereospinus. The sequence continues at coordinate 32,937 of NZ_JBHMCY010000038.1, forward strand.
CGCACGCTCGTCCTGGGCACCGACCGCGGCGACAGCCTCGGGGCCGCGCTCGGGACGCCGACCGGCCCGGCCCCCGTGGCGGTCGCGCCCGGCCTCACCGCGTGGCGTCCCGACGCCGCCGCCGGTTTCCGGGACGACCTCGCGGGCCTCCAGGAACGTGCGTCCGGGGTGCTGGACCTGCTGGGCGCCGGCCCGCTCGACCCCGAGGAACTCACCCCGCCCCCCGGCGCCGAGGAACGCGCCGTCCTGCGCGCCCTGCGCGACGCCGCCCTCGCCGAGGAGCACGACCTGCTCGTCGTCGACCTGCCGCCGGCCCCGCGGGCCCTGGCCCTGCTCGCCCTCCCCGAGGAACTCCGCCGCTATCTGCGCCGGCTGCTGCCGCCCGAGCGGCAGGCCGCCCGCGCCCTGCGCCCGGTCCTCGGCCGGCTGGCCGGCGTGCCCATGCCCGCCGAGTGGCTGTACGAGACCGCGGCCCGCTGGGACCTCGAACTCGCCGCCGTGCAGGCCGTCCTGGCGGACCGGGCCACCACCGTGCGGCTGGTCGCCGAACCCTCCCCGGCCGGCACCGACGCCGTGCGGAGCGCCGCCCTCGGCCTCGCCCTGCGCGGCCTGCGCCCGGACGCGCTGATCGCCAACCGGGTGCTCCCCGAGGAGGCCGGCGGCGGCTGGCTCGCCGGGCCGCTCGCCCAGCAGCGCAAGGCCGTCGACGACTGGGGCGCCACGTACGGCGTGCACCGCGTCCCGCACCTCGGGCGCGACCCGCGCGGCACCGACGACCTCGCCGCCCTCGGCGTCCCCGGGGCGGGGGCGGCCCCCGCCCCCGTCGACTGGCCCGTCGAGGACCGGCTCGCCGAGGACGGCGTGCTGGTCTGGCGCATCCCGCTGCCCGGTGCCGCCCGCGAGGACCTCGACCTCGTCCGGCGCGGCGACGACCTCGTCGTCACGGCCGCCGGGTTCCGCCGGGTCGTGCCGCTGCCCTCCGCACTGCGCCGCTGCCGTGTCGCCGGGGCGGGCCTGCGCGAGGGCGAGCTGCGCGTCCGGTTCGCGCCGGACCCCGGACTGTGGCCGCGGACGCCGTGAAACCGCCGCCCCCGTTCGGGTAACGTCGCAGGGACGACACGTAGTCAGGAGCCCGCCATGAGCGAAGAGCGCCCCCTCTCCGACGCCGCTCAGGAGCAGCCTGCCGGCGAGCCGCGCCCCACGGGTGACGCCGACGCGTGGGCGACCGCGTGCGCCGAGGACCTGGAGACGGAGCAGGCCCGCCGCCGGGAGCGGCACGGGCCGCCGCCCGGCTCCGCCGCCGAGGAACTGCGCCGGCTCGTCGACACCGTCGCGGACAAGCTGTCCGGCCTGCCGTCACCGCTGCTCGGCGCGGTCGCCGGGCCGGCCGCCCAGCAGATGGTGCAGCAGGTCGTCCAGCAGGCCAGGGCGGCCGTGGAACCCGTGCTCGAGCGGAACCCGGACGTCTTCGACCACCTCGCCGCGGCCGGCCACGAACTGCTCGCCGCCTACCGCTCCGCGGTGCAGGCCCAGGAGCGCCGCTGGACGGCCGGTGCGGACGCGGGCAGCGCCGCGGACGAGTTGAAGAACCTCGGCGAGTCCCGCCGCGACCCCGGTGAGGGCACGGGTCAGGGTCAGCGTATCGACTTGGACTGACCGCTGCTCGGGTACGGTTGGCCGTAGCGGGGCTCGACCGAAACTGAGGGATTCATGGGACTCACCATCGGCGTCGACATCGGCGGCACGAAGATCGCGGCCGGCGTGGTCGACGAAGAAGGCAACATCCTCTCGACCTTCAAGGTGCCGACGCCCACCACCCCCGAGGCCATCGTGGACGCCATCGCCTCGGCGGTGGAGGGCGCGCGCGCGGGGCACGACATCGTCGGCGTGGGCATCGGGGCCGCCGGATACGTCAACCGGCAGCGCTCGACGGTCTACTTCGCGCCCAACATCGACTGGCGCAACGAGCCGCTCAAGGAGAAGGTCGAGGAGCGCACCGGCCTGCCCGTCGTGGTGGAGAACGACGCCAACGCCGCGGCATGGGGCGAGTACAAGTTCGGCGCGGGCAAGGGTCACCGCAACGTCATCTGCATCACGCTCGGCACCGGCCTCGGCGGCGGCATCATCATCGGCAACAAGCTGCGCCGCGGGCACTTCGGCGTGGCCGCCGAGTTCGGCCACATCCGGATGGTGCCGGACGGGCTGATGTGCGGCTGCGGCTCGCAGGGGTGCTGGGAGCAGTACGCCTCCGGCCGCGCCCTGGTGCGGTACGCCAAGCAGCGCGCCAACGCCACCCCCGAGAACGCCGAGGTGCTGCTCAGCCTCGGTGACGGCACCCCCGACGGCATCGAGGGCAAGCACATCTCGATGGCCGCCCGCCAGGGCGACCTCGTCGCCGTCGACTCCTACCGCGAGCTGGCCCGCTGGGCCGGCGCCGGTCTGGCCGACCTGGCCTCGCTCTTCGACCCGTCCGCGTTCATCGTCGGCGGCGGGCTGTCCGAGGAGGGCGAGCTGGTCCTGGGGCCGATCCGCAAGTCGTACAAGCGCTGGCTGGTGGGCGGCAACTGGCGGCCGGTCGCCGACGTGATCGCCGCGCGGCTGGGCAACAAGGCCGGCCTGGTCGGCGCCGCCGACCTGGCCCGGGAGCCCGACCCGATCATGTGACGTCCGGCCGTGGGGGTGCTGCGCGATGCGGGCCGCGGGTCCGTCGTGGCCGGTCGCGCAGTTCCCCGCGCCGTCGGGGCCGGCGTGGTCCCGTATCTTGACCGCATGGCGACCCTGTTGCTGCCCGGTTCCCGTACCGAACCCGACGGTTCCGCCGTCCTGCGCGTCCTCAGTTACAACATCCGCTCGATGCGCGACGACACCGCCGCGCTCGCCCGCGTGATCAGCGCCTGTGCCCCCGACCTGGTCCTGGTGCAGGAGGCCCCCCGCTTCTTCCGCTGGCGCAAGAAGCTGGCCCGGCTCGCGGCCGCGTCGGGGCAGACGGTCCTCTCGGGCGGCGCCACGGCCGCGGGGCCCGCGCTGCTGTGCTCGCTGCGGGCCACCGTCGAGCGGACCGAGGACGTGCTGCTGCCGCTCACGCCGGGACTGCACCGGCGGGGCTTCGCGACCGCGGTGGTCCGCTTCGGCGGCGCTCGCCTGGGGGTGCTGAGCTGCCACCTCTCGCTCCAGCAGGACGAGCGGTACGAGCAGGGCGGCATGCTCCTGGACCGGCTCGCCGGCCTCGGCACGGAGCAGGTGATCGCGGGCGGCGACCTCAACGAACGCCCCGGCGGACGCACCTTCCGGCGCCTGGCCGGAGAACTCCAGGACTGCTGGGCCACCGCTCCCTGGGGCGGCGAGTACACCTCGACCCCGGCCGACCCGCACCAGCGCATCGACGCGATCTTCGCGACCCCGGGGATCGAGGTCCTCGGCTGCGGGGTGCCGCACGGCCACCCCGGTGTGACGGAGCAGGACCTGAGGGCGGCCACGGACCACCTTCCGGTCCTGGCCGCCCTCAGAGTCCCGGCGAGCTGAGCGGGGCGGCCCGGCGGCGGGGCCGGCCGGGGCGACTCGGCCGGGCGGGGTGGGTCGAGCGGGCTGGGCGAGCCGACCGGCCGGGGTGAGCCGACCGGCCGGCGTCGACCGGCCGGGGTGAGCCGGCCGGCCGGGACAGCCGGCTGGGCGGGGTGTCAGACCACCGCGCCCCGCCCCGGATCGTCGTCGCCCTCCTCGTCCGTGCGCATCCGTACCACCAGCGTCGCGAAGCCGCCCAGGAAGCCGCCGATGCCCAGCGTGGTCAGCCACCAGGTCATGTCCCAGCCGAGCAGCACCGCCAGCAGCAGCAGCACCGGGCCGCCCAGCACGCCCAGCCACGCGAACTTGGCCGTGGCGTCGGCGGCGGGCAGCGGCGGCGGCTCCGGCGGTACGAAGTGGCCCTCGTCGTCCTCGCCGAGGTCGTCGTCGGACGGCTCGGGCGCCGTGTAGTCCCGGGGCCCGCCGCCCACGCCCGGCGCGAAGGTCACCGAGCTGCCGAGCGGCTCGGGGGTGCCCTTCGCCGGCTCGGGCTTCGGCTCGGGCTTCGGCTCGGCCGCCTCGCCTCCGCCGTCGTTCGGCTCGGCCTCCAGCAGCGCCAGATCCTCGACCGACTTGAACGGCTTGGCCCCCGGCGGGTCCGGCGGCTCCTCGCCGAACCCGGCCACGATCGCCGCCCAGGCGGCCTCCTCGTCGAACGGCACCTGCTGCTCACCGGGCTCGCGCCGCTGCCCGCCGCGGGCCTGCGGGTGCTCCCGGTCCTCCCGCTCCTCGCGGTCCTCGCGCTCCGAGTCGTGCTCAGCCACCTGCGGCCGTCCCTTCCTTGCCGACACTGGGTGCGAGCCGGCCGATGAACGCGAGACTCTCCTCGAAGATCCGGTCCGCGTCGTAGTCCAACGTTGCGACGTGGTAGCTCTGTTCCAGGGGCACCTCGCGGACGTCCGTGGAGGACACCCGGCTGAGGACGCGGGCCGGGTCGGCCGGCGGGACCACATGGTCCTGCGGGCTGTGCAGCACCAGCAGCGGCTGCGTGACCTGGGGCAACTCGCCGTCGACGAGCCGGAAGAAGGTCCGCAGGGAGTGCGCGGCGTGCAGCGGGACCCGGTCGTAGCCGATCTCCGTCACGCCGGGCCTGGCGATGTCGCTGGTGATGCCCCGGGTGGTGCGCACCAGGTGCCGGGCGACCGGCAGGGCGTACGCCGACAGTCCGTGCACCTTGTTCGCCGGGTTGACGACCGCGACGCCGCTGACCGCGTCCCCGTGCCGGGCCGCGAGCCGCAGCGCGAGGGCGCCGCCCATGGACAGGCCGAACACGAACACCTGCGCGCACCGCCGGCTGAGCGCGCGCAGCTCGCGGTCCACCTCGGCGTACCAGTCCTGCCAGCCGGTGAGCGCCAGGTCCTCCCAGCGGGTGCCGTGCCCGGGCAGCAGCGGCAGCGTCACGGACAGACCGTGCTCGGCCAGGTACTCCGCCCAGGGGCGCAGCGACTGCGGGGAACCGGTGAAGCCGTGGCACAGCAGGACGCCGACCTCCCCGCCGTCATGGCGGTACGGCTCGGCTCCAGGAAGGACCGGCACCTTCGGTCTCCTGTTCATGTCAGAGGGGCGTTCATGTCAGAGGGGCGTTCGTGTCGGGGGAGCGTTGATGTGCGAGGAGCGGTGACGTGCGAGGGGCGGTCAAGGGCGAGAGGCGTGCGAAGAGTCCAGGTGTGCTTCACCGTACGCGACCGCACTGACACCGACCAGGGTCGTCGGCTCCTTTGCCCGGCCGCCGGGTTATGGTCTGATCGACAGACACAGGAGGCACTCGGTTGTTGTACGGCGCGATGAAGGTTTCCGTCGGGGGGCCGCTGAAGCTCGTCTTCCGGCCCTGGGTGGAGGGCCTGGAGAACGTTCCCGCCGAGGGCCCCGCGATCCTGGCGAGCAACCACCTGTCCTTCTCCGACTCGTTCTTCCTGCCCGCGGTGCTCGACCGGAAGGTCACCTTCATCGCGAAGGCCGAGTACTTCACCACCCCCGGCCTCAAGGGCCGCCTGACCGCCGCGTTCTTCAAGGGCGTCGGCCAGCTCCCGGTGGACCGCTCCGGCGCCCGCGGCGCGGGCGAGGCCGCGATCCGGAGCGGGACGGAGGTCATCGAGCGCGGTGAGCTGTTCGGCATCTACCCCGAGGGCACCCGCTCGCCCGACGGCCGCCTCTACCGCGGCAAGCCCGGCGGCCTCGCGCGCGTGGCGCTCGCCACCGGCGCGCCCGTCATCCCGGTCGCGATGATCGACACGGAGAAGATCCAGCCGCCCGGCAAGGTGATGCCGAAGCTGATGCGGCCCGGCATCCGGATCGGCCGGCCGCTCGACTTCAGCCGCTACCAGGGCATGGAGCACGACCGCTTCGTGCTGCGCGCGGTGACCGACGAGGTCATGTACGAGATCATGAAGCTCTCCGGCCAGGAGTACGTCGACGTGTACGCGACCGCCGCCAAGCGGCAGATAGCGGAGGCGGCCAAGGCGGAGAAGGAAGCGGCCAAGGCGGCCAGGGCCGCGCTCGCGCAGGCCGAGAAGGAACAGGCGCAGAAGGAAGCCCAGCGGCTGGAGGAAGAGCAGCGCCGGGACGGGCAGCGGGAGCAGCGGGAACGGCGGGCCGGCCCGTAGCGGCGGGCGGACGGGGGCGGGGGGCATGGCCAGGCGCGAGAGAGTCATGAGGATGTCGGTCGAGCAGCCGCTGTGGCATGCGCTCACCGGCTACCGCGTCCTGACGATGGTGTACGCGATCGGGCTCTTCGCCAGCGCATACGACGAGGTCGCCCGCCCGCGGGTCGCCCTCGCCTACTTCGCCGTGCTGGCCGTGTGGACCCTGGCCACCCTGCCCAAGGTCGCCAACGCCGCGAGCTGCACCCGGCCCTTCCTCGCCGTCGACCTCGCCGTCGCCCTGGCGGGAATCCTGCTCACCCGGGTCGCCGAGACACCCGAGCGGATCGACGCCGGCGCCCCGACCCTGCCGTCGATATGGACGGCCGGCGCCGTGCTGGCCTTCGCCGTCAAGGGCGGCTGGCGGTGGGCGGCGTTCGCCTCCACCCTGGTCGCCGCCGCCAACCTGGTGCACCGCTCCGGCGTCCCCACCCGCGACACGGTCCACATGGTGCTGCTGGTCTGGATCGCCTCCATCGCCATCGGGTACGTCGTCGAGGTCGCCCGCGCCTCCGAACGCACCCTGGCCCGGGCGCTGGAGATCGAGGCCGCGACCCGTGAGCGCGAACGGCTCGCCCGGGACATCCACGACGGCGTGCTCCAGGTGCTGGCGATGGTGCAGCGGCGCGGCGCGGTCCTCGGCGGTGAGGCGGCCGAACTGGGCCGCATGGCCGGAGAGCAGGAGGTCGCCCTGCGCACCCTGGTCTCCGGCGGCCTGGTGCCCGTCGCCCGGGTGCGCGAGGACACCGCCGAGGGAGCGGTGGTCCGCGCCGTGGAGGAGCCGGACGACGACGCCGGCCCCGTCGACGTGCGCGCGCTGCTCGCCCCGTACGCGGCTGCCCGGGTCAGCCTCGCCGAGCCGGGCGCGCCCGTCCTGCTGCCGCCGTCCGCCGGGCGGGAGCTGGCGGCCGCCGTGTCGGCGGCCCTGGACAACGTCCGCCGGCACGCCGGCGCGGACGCCCGGGCCTGGATCCTGGTCGAGGACGAGCCCGACGCGGTGATCGTGTCCGTCCGCGACGACGGCCCGGGCATCCCGGAGGGCCGCCTCGCGCAGGCCGAGGGCGAGGGACGGCTCGGCGTGGCGCTGTCGATCCGGGGCCGGCTGCGGGACCTGGGCGGCACGGCCGAGCTGATATCGACGCCCGGACAGGGCACGGAAGTCGAGCTGAAGGTACCCAAACGGATGGCACGGGGGCGGCGATGAGCGAGCGGCAGGGCCGGATCACGGTGATGGTGGTCGACGACCACCCCATGTGGCGCGACGCGGTCGCCCGCGACCTGGCCGAGTCCGGTTTCGAGGTGGTCGCCACGGCGGGCGACGGCGACCAGGCGGTGCGCCGGGCCAAGGCGGCCGCCCCCGACGTGCTGGTGCTCGACCTCAACCTGCCCGCCAAGCCCGGCGTCCAGGTGTGCAAGGAGCTCGTCGCCCACCGGCCGGCCCTGCGTGTCCTGGTGCTGTCGGCGAGCGGCGAGCACGCCGACGTGCTGGAGGCGGTGAAGTCCGGCGCGACCGGCTATCTGCTGAAGTCGGCGTCCACGCAGGAGCTGCTGGACGCGGTCCGCCGTACCGCCGCCGGCGACCCGGTCTTCACGCCCGGCCTGGCCGGTCTGGTGCTCGGCGAGTACCGGCGGCTGGCCTCCGAACCGGTGCCCGGCGCCGCGCCGGACGCCGACGAGGCCAAGGCGCCCCGGCTGACCGACCGCGAGACCGAGGTGCTGCGGCTGGTCGCCAAGGGCCTGAGCTACAAGCAGATCGCCGAGCGGCTGGTCATCTCCCACCGCACGGTCCAGAACCACGTGCAGAACACCCTGGGCAAGCTCCAGTTGCACAACCGGGTGGAACTGGTGAGGTACGCGATAGAGCGCGGCCTCGACGACGCGTAGGGACCGGCCCGAAGCAACCATTGGCCGACTCACCGGAATTGCCCTTACGGGCCATGCCGTAGTGACGTGAGTCACCATTAGCGTGCTCGTACGGCACACGGCAACCGCGGCGAAGGGACATTTCCATGCGGGTCGGAGTACTGACCGGAGGCGGCGACTGCCCCGGGCTCAACGCCGTCATCCGGGGCATCGTCCGCAAGGGCGTGCAGGAGTACGGCTACGACTTCACCGGCTTCCGGGACGGCTGGCGCGGCCCGCTCGACGGTGACGTCACGCGCCTCGACATCCCGGCCGTGCGCGGCATCCTGCCCCGCGGCGGCACCATCCTCGGCTCCTCGCGCACCAACCCGTTCCAGCGCGACGGCGGCGTCGCCCGGATCAAGGAGAACCTCGCCAAGCAGGAGGTCGACGCGCTCATCGTGATCGGCGGCGAGGACACCCTGGGCGTCGCGGCACGCCTGTCCGACGAGTACGGCGTGCCCTGCGTCGGCGTCCCGAAGACCATAGACAACGACCTGTCCGCCACGGACTACACCTTCGGCTTCGACACCGCCGTCGGCATCGCGACCGAGGCGATCGACCGCCTGCACACCACCGCCGAGTCCCACATGCGCGTGCTGGTCGTCGAGGTGATGGGCCGCCACACCGGCTGGATCGCCCTGCACTCCGGCCTGGCCGGCGGCGCCAACGTCATCCTCATCCCCGAGCAGCGTTTCGACGTCGACCAGGTGTGCGCCTGGGTGACGTCCCGGTTCGGGGCGTCGTACGCCCCGATCGTCGTGGTCGCCGAGGGGGCCGTGCCCAAGGACGGCGCCATGGTCCTCAAGGACGGCTCCCTCGACTCCTTCGGGCACGTCCGGCTGTCCGGGGTCGGCGAGTGGCTGGCCAAGGAGATCGAGCAGCGGACCGGCAAGGAGGCGCGCACGACCGTCCTCGGGCACGTCCAGCGCGGCGGCACGCCCAGCGCCTTCGACCGCTGGCTCGCCACCCGCTTCGGCCTGCACGCCATCGACTGCGTCCGCGACGGCGACTTCGGCACGATGGTCGCGCTGCGCGGCACCGGCATCGTCCGGGTCCCGATCACCGAGGCCACGGCCCGGCTGAAGACGGTCGATCCGGCGCTGTACGAGGAGGTCGGGGTGTTCTTCGGCTGAACCGGCGTTCGGTGCGGGTGGGGGCCGTATAGTCGACCCGTACCCGCACCCGTATCCATACGGAACGGCCGACGCCCGTACAGAACGGGAGACATCGTGGAGATCCTGGCCTTCGGTGTGCAGGCCGACGAGAGGCCCCTGATCGAACGGGCCTTCCGCGGCCACCACGAGGTCCGCTGCCTGGACGTCTTCCTCACCGAGGACACCGCCCCCATCGCCGCCGGCCACGAGATCGTCTCCACCAGCGTCAACGCCGACCTCGGCGCGCCGGTCCTGGCCACCCTGGCGTCCGGCGGGACCCGGATGGTCGCCCAGCGCTCGACCGGCTTCAACAACATCGACCTCGGCGTGGCCGAGCGGCTCGGCATCACGGTGGCCCGGGTCTCCTCCTACTCGCCGTACGCGGTCGCCGAGTTCGCCTGGGCGCTCGCCCTGGCCGTCAACCGCCGCGTCGTCCGCGCCTCCACCCGCACCCGCGACTTCGACTTCCGGCTCGACGGACTGATGGGCCGCGACCTGAACGGCCGCACCGCCGGCGTCCTCGGCACCGGCAGGATCGGCGAGGCGTTCGCCCGGATCGCGCACGGTTTCGGCATGCGGCTGCTCGGCTGGGACGTCGCCGAGAATTCCGTGTGCCGGCAGCTCGGCATGGCGTACGTCCCCAAGGAGCAGCTGCTCGCCGAGTCCGACCTGGTCACCCTGCACGTCCCGCTGATGCCGGAGACCCGGCACCTGATCGACGCGGACGCCCTGAAGACGATGAAGGACGACGCGATCCTGGTCAACTCCAGCCGCGGCGGCCTCGTCGACACCGCCGCCCTGGTGCGGGAGCTGCGCGCCGGCCGCTTCACGGGCGTCGGCCTCGACGTGTACGAGGCGGAGGCCGGGCTGTTCTTCCTCGACAAGTCCCTCCAGCCCGTCGAGGACGACACCCTCGCCCGCCTCGTCCCCTTCCCGAACGTCCTGGTCACCTCCCACCAGGCGTACTACACCGAGGACGCGGTCGGCCAGATCGTCGACACCACGGTGCGCAACGTCCTCGACTACACCGCCGGCCGCCGCTCGGAGAACGTGCTGGTGCCGCGCAGCTGACCGACCAGCTCCCGGACGACGCCGGCGCCGTTCAGCGACAGCACCGACTCCGGGTGGAACTGGACGCCGGCGAAGCCCGGACCGCGCAGCGCGTGCACCTCACCGGTGCCGCTCCGGCTGACCTCGATGCCGTGCGCGGCCAGCTCCGCCGCCGTCCCGTCGTCGCAGCGCGCCACGAAGCTGTTGTAGAAGCCGACGGTCTCGGCCCGCCCGAACAGGTCGATCGTCGTCTGCGCCCCCTGGTAGGGCACCTCCTTGCGCACCAGGTCCAGCCCCAGTTCGGCGGCGATCAGCTCGTGGCCCAGGCAGACGCCCAGCACCCCGTGCCGGTGCCCGCGGAGCGCTTCGGCGGTGAGCTCGCGCAGCAGGCGCATCTTGGCATCGCCCGGGTCGGACGGGTCGCCCGGGCCGGGTCCGACGACGAGCGGACCCTCGTGCGCGAGCACGGCCCCGCGCAGGCCGGGCTCGTCGTACCGGCGGACGGTGACGGTGAGGCCCGAGGAGCGCAGCACGTGCGCCAGCATCACCGTGAAGGTGTCCTCGCCGTCGACGACCAGGGCGTGCCCGGTGAGTTCTCCGGTCCGCTCCTGCATCCGCAGCCAGAAGGGGGCCAGGGCGGCCCGGCGCCCGTCCAGCGCGGCCCGCACCCGGGGGTCGTCGGCCAGCCGCGGCCGGCCGGCCTCCTCGCGCGGCCGCCGCTCCCGCACGCCCAGCGCCGCCAGCACGCCCGCCGCCTTCGCGTGCGTCTCGGCGACCTCGCCCGCCGGGTCCGAGCCGCGGACGAGCGTGGCACCCACCGGCACCCGCAGCCGGCCGGCCGCGTCGATGTCGGCGGTGCGGATCAGGATGGGGGAGTCCAGCGTCTGCGCCCCGCCGGCGTCCCGGCCGAGCAGGGCGAGGGCCCCGCCGTAGTAGCCCCGACCGCCCCTCTCGTGCCGCTCGATGACCCGGCAGGCGTTCTGCAGCGGCGAGCCGGTGACGGTCGCCGCGAACATGGTCTCCTTCAGCACCTCGCGCGCGTCCAGCGAGGAGCGGCCGCGCAGCTCGTACTCGGTGTGCGCCAGGTGCGCCATCTCCTTGAGCCGCGGCCCGACCACCACCCCGCCCATGTCGCCGACCGCGCACATCATCTTGAGCTCCTCGTCGACGACCATCGACAGCTCCTCGATCTCCTTGCCCTCGGCCAGGAAGCCGAGCAGGTGCTCGGGGGTGGGCCCGCCGGCCGGGTAGCGGTACGTCCCGCTGATCGGGTTCATCACGACCGTGCCGCCGGACATCCGCACGTGCACCTCGGGGCTGGCCCCGACCAGCGTGCGCTCCCCGGTGTGCACCACGAAGGTCCAGTACGCCCCGCGCTCCCCGAGCAGCAGCCGCCGGAACAGCGCCAGCGCGTCGGACCGGCCGAACCCCTCGATCCGCCCCCGGTACGTCCGCCGGATGACGAAGTTGGCACCCTCGCCCCGCCCGATCTCCTCGTCCAGCACCCGCCCGACGATCCCGGCGTACTCCTCGTCCCCGACGTCGAAGCCACCGCCCTCGACCCGCACCTCGTGCGCCGGGAGCTGCCGCAGCGCCTCGGCGAGCGGGACGGCGTACGACTCCTCCGGGACCAGCGCCAGCAGCGGGGTGCCGTCGTCGTGGACGTCGAAGCCGCGCTCCCGGATCTGGCGGTGCGGGACGACCGCCAGGCCCTCGTCGGGCAGGTCGGCGAGGCGGTCGTACGCCGTCACCGGGCCGAGCAGCAGCTCCACGGTGTCGTGGTCGTGGCCGGGGGCGCGGCGGCGCAGCAGGGCGAAGGGGCGGGGGTCGTCGAGCAGGCCGAGCAGGTTCATGGGGCGGGTTCCTTCCCTGGGGGTCTGTGGAGAGGAACGGCCCCGGAAAACACCGAAGGCCGCCCCTCGGGCGGCCTTCGCGAAGTCTTGCGTACGCGCAGTCAGTGGGCCGCCGGAGAAGCGGTCCACCACCAGTTCTGGGTCGAGTGCGCGAACATGCCCCGCACCCTACCCCATGTCCGCGGGGCGGGTCCGGTGTCCGCGGGGCGTATCCGGCGTCTCATTTTCTGGGCACGGGAAGGAGGCCGCCACATCACCCCGTACTGTTGAGAAGGTGACCGTGAACGCTAAGACCAGCGCGAGCGCTGGCAACACCTGGCGAGACCTGCCCGCGGCGCAGCAGCCCGAGTACCCCGACCTTGAGGCTCTGCGCGCAGTGATCGCGGACCTCGAGTCGTATCCGCCGCTCGTCTTCGCGGGCGAGTGCGACCAGCTGCGCGCCCGGATGGCGGCCGTCGCCAAGGGAGAGGCGTTCCTCCTCCAGGGCGGCGACTGCGCCGAGGCCTTCGACGCGGTGTCCGCGGACCAGATCCGCAACAAGCTCAAGACGCTGCTCCAGATGGGCGCCGTGCTGACGTACGCCGCCTCCGTGCCCGTGGTGAAGGTGGGCCGGATCGCCGGCCAGTACTCCAAGCCGCGCTCCAAGCCGACCGAGACCCGCGACGGCGTGACCCTGCCGACCTACCGCGGCGACTCCGTCAACGGCTTCGACTTCACCGAGGCCGCCCGGGTCCCGGACCCCGAGCGGCTGAAGCGGATGTACCACGCGTCCGCCTCCACGCTGAACCTGGTGCGCGCCTTCACCACCGGCGGCTACGCCGACCTGCGCCAGGTGCACGCCTGGAACCAGGACTTCGTGAAGTCGTCCCCGTCCGGTCAGCGCTACGAGCAGCTCGCCCGCGAGATCGACAACGCGCTGAACTTCATGCACGCCTGCGGGGCCGACCCGGAGGAGTTCAAGACGGTCGAGTTCTACTCCTCGCACGAGGCGCTGCTGCTCGACTACGAGTCGGCGCTGACCCGCGTCGACTCGCGCACGGGGCAGCTGTACGACGTCTCGGCGCACATGGTGTGGATCGGTGAGCGCACCCGGCAGCTGGACCACGCGCACGTCGAGTTCGCGTCGAAGATCCGCAACGCGATCGGCATCAAGCTCGGCCCGACGACCACCGCGGAGGAGGCGCTGCAGTACATCGAGCGCCTCGACCCCGAGCGGGAGCCCGGCCGGCTGACCTTCATCGTCCGGATGGGCGCCGACAAGGTCCGCGACAAGCTGCCCGAGCTGGTCGAGAAGGTCACCGCGTCCGGTGCGACGGTGGCCTGGGTGACCGACCCGATGCACGGCAACACGTTCGAGGCGGCCTCCGGGCACAAGACCCGCCGCTTCGACGACGTGCTCGACGAGGTCAAGGGCTTCTTCGAGGTGCACAAGGCGCTCGGCACCCACCCGGGCGGCATCCACGTCGAGCTGACCGGCGACGACGTCACCGAGTGCGTGGGCGGCGGCGACGAGATCTTCGTCGACGACCTGCACCAGCGGTACGAGACGGCCTGCGACCCGCGGCTGAACCGCAGCCAGTCGCTGGACCTGGCGTTCCTGGTCGCGGAGATGTACAGGGACCAGTAGCGGGTCCGGCCGTTACCGAAGCGTGCGATGGGGCGCGGATCACAGACGATCCGCGCCCCTGCACTGTTGCGCCCCGGACGAGCCGGGTAAGGTTAGGTTTGCCTCACCGATCAACGGGGACGGCACCATCAATCGACCCCGGCGGGAGGTGGGACCGCGTGTACGTCTGCAGTTGCTTCGGCGTCACCGAGCAGCAGGTCAAGCAGCACGCGGCGAACGGTGCCTGCACCCCTCGCCAGATAGCCTCCGCATGCAAGGCGGGGACGGACTGCGGCGGCTGTGTGCGCCGGATCCAGGCGCTCCTGGGCCGCGGCAACTGCCCGCGCCGGGAGCCGGCCGAGCAGGGCGAGTCGCCCCTGGCCGACGTGGTGCGGCCGTCCGCCGGGCCGGTGTCCGCAGAAGCCGTCTGAGCGCCTCAGCCGCCGTACTTGCCCGCATCGCCGGAGTCCGGCTGGCTCTGCTCGATCACCGTCGACAGGTAGAGCGACTCGCCCAGCTTCTCGATCAGCTCCAGCTGCGTGTCCAGGTAGTCGATGTGGTGCTCCTCGTCGGCGAGGATCGCCTCGAAGACGTTGGCCGAGGTCGCGTCGCCCTTGGCGCGCATGATCTCCACGCCGCGCCGCAGCCGGTCGATGGCCTCGATCTCGATCTGCCGGTCCGCCTCGAACATCTCGGTCACGGTCTGGCCGACGCGGACGTGGAACAGCCGCTGGTAGTTGGGCAGGCCGTCCAGCAGCAGGATGCGGTCGGTGAGCACCTCCGCGTGCCGCATCTCGTCGAACGACTCGTCCCGGGTGTACTTGGCGAGTTTCGTCCAGCCCTTGTGGTCCTGCAGCTTGGAGTGCAGGAAGTACTGGTTGATCGCGGTGAGCTCTGCGGTCAGCTGCTCGTTGAGCAGTTCGAGCACCTCGGGGTCGCCCTGCATGAGTGGGCTCCTTCCACGTCGGGAGATCGAAACGGGAGGTTGCCGCCGCATGATTGCACCGGTGTCGAAGATCGTCCAGTAAGTGGGGGCTTAGTAAGTTAGCGCATGCTTAGTGCTAGTTGCCCTATTCCGTACGGAGCGGGTCCTGTGCACCGTCCGCCGTCTGTCAGGATGGAGTCATGGGTCACCCGGTGGAGCGCGAATCTGGAGCAGCGGCATCGTTCGAGCTTCCGCCGGGGCAGCGAGTGCAGCGCGGCTGGCCCGTCACGCACTACGGCCCGGTGCCCAAGTTCCGGCCGGAGCGCTGGGAATTCAGGGTGTTCGGCGCCACCGCCGACGGGGAGAAGCGCTGCTGGACCCATGAGGAGTTCACGGCCCTGCCCTACACCACCGTCGTGGCCGATCTGCACTGCGTCACGAAGTTCAGCATGCTCGGGGCGGAATGGGGCGGCATCCCCGCCCGGACCGTCCTGGAACTGGCGCCGCCCGCCCCGAACGTCACCCATGTGATGGTGTGGGCGGAGTACGGCTTCAGCTCCAATCTGCGGCTGTCGGACTTCGCCGCCACGGGCACGATCTTCGCCACCCACAAGGACGGCGAACTCCTCACCGCCGAGCACGGCTTCCCGCTCCGCCTGGTCGTTCCGCACCTGTACGCCTGGAAGGGCCCGAAGTGGGTGCGCGGCGTCGAGTACATGACCGCCGACCGCCGGGGCTTCTGGGAGGAGCGCGGCTACCACAACATCGGCGATCCGTGGAAGGAACAGCGCTACTCGTACCAGGAGGAGCCCGGGGACGGCCCCGAGCTCTGACTCCTGCCCCGCGCGCCCTCCGCGCGCGTCAGTGGTGGTACTGGTGCACGACCGCGTGTCCCCTGCCGCGGCCGGTCATCCACGGGTTGACCGGGACGGTGACCCCGAAGACGACGGCCGGGGCGATCGCCAGGACGATCCGGGACGATCCAGAAGAGCGCGCTGTCGAGCCCCGCGTCCGTCGCGCCCGGCCAGAAGGCGATCACGCCGTTGCCGGCCGGTTCCCTCACGGCCGGCCGGGCGGGAAGGTGCCCGTGCGGGTCGCCGCCGTGTGCGCGGCCGCTGTGCGCGGGCCGCGTCCGCGCCCCGTGTCGGGTGATTTTCCCGCATCGAGCAGGAACCACATACCCCCGGGGGTACTCCGGGTCGGGCGGGGCCCGTCAGGAATCGCGCAGCTTCTTCAGCCGGGCCACGTCCGCCGCGTGCCCCTCCCTGCCGCCGGGCGTCTCGATGACCAGGGGGACGCCCTCGGTGGCGGGGTGGGACATCAGGGCGCGGAACGGGTCCTCGCCGATGTGGCCGGCGCCGATGTTCTCGTGGCGGTCCTTGTGGGCGCCGGCCACGTCCTTGGAGTCGTTGGCGTGGATCAGCTTCAGCCGCCCCTCGCCGACCGTGTCCACCAGCAGGTCCAGCGTCCGGCGCATGCCGTCCGGGCCGGTCAGGTCGTGCCCGGCGGCGAAGACGTGGCAGGTGTCGAGGCAGACGCCCAGCTTCGGATGGGCGTCCAGGGCCGCGAAGTACGGCCCGAAGTCCCAGGTGCGCGAGCACAGTGAGGCCCCCTGGCCCGCCGTGGACTCCAGCAGGAGGAACGGGTCGTCGTCGGTGAGCTCGTCCAGCAGCGGCAGCAGGTACTCCCGGACCTGCTTGAGCGCCACCGACCACTCCCGCCCGCCGGTCGCGCTCCCGGTGTGCACCACCACGCCGAGCGCGCCGATCGCCCGCCCGCGCCGCAGCGAGTGCCGCAGCGACTCCACCGACCGCTGGACGGTGGCCTCCGTGTGCGAGCCGAAGTTGATCAGGTACGGCGCGTGCACGTACGCCGGGATCGACTCCTCGGCGCACGCCGCCCGGAACGCCTCGTCCTGCCGTGGATCGCCGGCCGGCGTGGCCCAGCCGCGCGGGTTGGCGACGAAGACCTGCACGGTCTCGGCCTTGAGGTCGTGGGCGTAGGCGAGGCCCACGGAGTGCAGGCCGCCGGCCACGGGGACGTGACCGCCGACGGGGTTGCGGGAGGGACCGGGGCGCTGACTGTTCACCTGTTCAGGGTGTCATGGGGTCCGGGGTGCCCCGTCAGCGGATCTCGATGGTGATCGTCGAGCCCTCGGGAGCGGTCTCCCCGCCCTCCACGGACTGCTCCCGCACGGTGTCGCCGAACAGGCCGAGCAGCCCGCGGTCCTCCTCGACCGCGAAACCGGCGTCCTCCAGCCGCTGCCCGGCCTCGTCCGCGCTGTCGCCCACCACGTCCGGGACCTCGACCATCCTCGGCCCCTGGGACAGCGTCAGCGTCACCGTGTCCCCCTCGGCGGCCCGGCCGTCGGGACCGGGGCTCTGCCGGGCCACCTGGCCCGCGTCGAGCTCCGAGTTGATCCGCTGCGCGGCGATCCGCACCGTCAGGCCCGCCTCCTGCAACCGCTGCCTGGCCTCGTCCGGGCCGCGCCCGGTGACGTCCGGGACGTCCACCGGGGCGCCCTTGCTGACGGTGAGCGCGATCGCCGTGCCCGCGCGCGTGGTCGTGCCCGTGCCCGGGTCCGTGCCGATCACGGAGCCCCGGGAGATGTCCTCGCTGAACGCCCGGGTCACCATGCCCGGCTCCAGCCCGCTGTCCTCGAGCACGCTGCGCGCCTTGTCCAGCCGGTAGCCCGCGAGATCCGGCACCTGCACCGTCTCGGGGCCGTCCGAGACGGTCAGGGACACGGAGTCGTTGTGCCGGATCCGCGCGCCCGGTGCCGGGTCGGTGCTGATGATCGTGCCGCGCTTCACCGTGTCGCTGTGGGCGTGCTCGACCTGCCCGACCTCCAGCCCGGCGTCCGCGAGCCGGTCCTCGGCCTGGGACTCGGTCTTCGCCAGCAGCGGCGGGACCTCGGTGAACTGGCCGGAGTTGATGTACCAGACGCCCACCCCGAGGCCCAGCGCCAGCAGCACGGCGGCGACGACCGTCCCGACCGTGCGCGGCTGCCGGGACCGGCGGCGCGGGGCGGCCGGGGGCGGCGGCGACTCCAGCCGGCTGGTGCGCTCGTAGCGGGACGCGTCGCCGTCCTCGCCGACGGGCGGCCGCCGCAGCGCGGTCAACGCGCGCGGGATGACGCTCGTACGGTCCTCGGCGTTGTCGTGCGCCTCGGCCGTCGCCTGCGGGGGCACCGTGTCGAGCTGGCTCTCGCTCAGCGCGGCGCGCGCCTCGCGGGCCCGCGCGAGCAGCGCCACGGCGTCGTGCGGGCGGGTCTCCGGGCGACGGGCGGTCGCCGCGGCGACCAGCTCGTCCAGCGCGTACGGCAGGCCGGGGACGGTGGCCGAGGGCGGCGGGACGTCCTCGTGGACGTGCCGGTAGAGCACCTGGGCCGGGGAGTCCCCGGTGTGCGGCTTGGCGCCGGTCAGCATCTCGTACAGCACCACCCCGCACGCGTACACGTCGACGCGGGGGTCGGCGCTGCCGTGCTCGATCTGCTCCGGGGCGAGGTAGGAGACCGTGCCGAGGACGGACCCCGTGGTGTGGGTGACCGTGTCGACGGCCCGGACCAGCCCGAAGTCGGCGACCTTGACCCGGCCGTCGTCCCCTATGAGGACGTTCTCCGGCTTCATGTCCCGGTGCACGAACCCGGCGCGGTGCGCGGCGCCCAGCGCGGCCAGGACCGGCTCCAGGATGTCCAGCGCGGCCCGCGGCTGGAGCGCCCCGCGCTCGCGCAGCACGTCGCGCAGGGTGCACCCGGAGACGTACTCCATGGCCAGGTAGACGTACGACCCGTCGGCGCCTTGGTCGAACACCTGGACGACGTTGGGGTGGGCGAGCCGGGCCACCGACTTGGCCTCGCGGATGAACCGCTCGACGAACGAGGCGTCGGCGGCCAGGGGCGGGTGCATCACCTTGAGCGCGAGGACGCGGTCGAGGCGGGTGTCCACGGCCCGGTAGACCGTGGCCATCCCGCCGACCGCGATCCGCGCGTCGACGTGGTAGCGGCCGTCGAGCAACCGCCCGGCCAGAGGGTCCTGAAGGGTCGTGTCCACGCAGGTGAGTGTACGAGCCGGCGCCGACAGCCCTCCCCGGTTCGCGCGGCCCCGGGGCCGGAATGCAGCAGACCTGTGACGCAGGCCGCGGGGCTGCCCGGCGGCCGGGTCCTAGAACGCGGGGCGCTCCGGGTCCAGGCGGGCGCGCCCCTCGGTGGGGGAGGAGGCCTCGGCGAAGTGGCGGCGGGGGATCCGCCCCGCCCGCCGGGCCAGCCGGCCCGCCTCGACGGCGTGCTTCATGGCCTCCGCCATCAGCACGGGCTCCTGCGCCCGGGTCACGGCCGAGGCGAGCATCACACCCGCGCACCCCAGTTCCATCGCGAACGCCGCGTCCGACGCCGTGCCCGCCCCCGCGTCCAGGATCACCGGCACGCGCGCGTGCTCGACGATCAGCTGGAAGTTGTGCGGGTTGCGGATGCCGAGCCCGGAGCCGATCGGCGACCCGAGCGGCATGATCGCGGCGCAGCCCACGTCCTGGAGCCGGCGCGCCAGCACGGGGTCGTCGTTGGTGTACGGCAGCACGGTGAACCCGTCGTCCACCAGCGTCTCCGCCGCCTCCAGCAGCTCGATCGGGTCCGGCAGCAGGGTGCGCTCGTCGGCGATGACCTCCAGCTTGACCAGGTCGGTGCCGAGCGCCTCGCGCGCGAGGCGGGCGGTCAGCACCGCCTCGCCGGCCGTGAAGCAGCCGGCCGTGTTGGGCAGCACCCGGATGCCCAGCCGGTCCAGCACGGACAGCACCGAGCCGTGCACGTCGGGGTTGACCCGCCGCATCGCGACCGTGGTCAGCTCGGTACCGGACGCGACCAGCGCCCGCTCCAGCACGTCGAGGCTGGGGGCGCCGCCGGTGCCCATGATCAGCCGGGAGGTGAAGGTCGTACCCCCGAGGACGAAGGGATCGTCGGCCATGGGTCAGCCTCCTTGGACAGCGGTGAGGACTTCGACGCGGTCCCCCTCGGACAGGGGCGTGACCGGCCACTGCGCGCGCGGGACGACGGTTTCGTTGAGGGCGGCGGCCACCCCGGAGGGCGCCGCGGTGAGGGTGCGTACCAGGGCGTCGAGGGCGGTGCCGTCGGCGATCCGGCGGGGCTCCCCGTTGACGGAGATGATCATGCGGGCTGCTCCGTGAGTGCGGCGCTGAAGCGCTTCGGCGTGAAGGGGCGGGCCTCGTCCGGGAGCTCCCCGGTGGTCAGCACGTGCGCCATGGCGTCGCCGGTGACCGGGGTGAGCAGGACGCCGTTGCGGTAGTGGCCGGTGGCCAGCAACAGGCCGTCCAGTGCGGTCGGGCCCAGCAGGGGCGCGTTGTCGGGCGAGCCGGGGCGCAACCCCGCGCGGGTCTCCGTCAGGGGCAGCTCGGTGATGCCGGGGACCAGCTCGTGCGCGTCGCGCAGCAGCTCGTACACGCCCCCGGCGGTGACCGTGGTGTCCCAGCCCAGCTCCTCGCTGGTGGCGCCGACGACCAGCTCGCCGCTGACCCGCGGCACCAGGTAGACATGGCTGCCGCGCACCACCGCGCGCACGGTGCGGCTCAGGAACGGCGCGAGCGGCGGCGGCACGGTCAGCCGCAGCACCTGCCCCTTCACCGGCCGCACGGGCGGCAGCACGGCCTCCGGGACGCCCGCCAGCCGCCCGCTCAGGCTCCCGGCGGCCAGCACCACCTGCCCGGCGGCCAGCTCGGCCCCCGCGCGCGTGACGACCCCCGTCGCGCGGTCCCGGCCGACCAGCAGGCGCTCGGCCCACTCCCGGTGGAAGACCACGCCCGCCCGCTCGCACGCGGCGACCAGCGCGGCCGCCAGCCGCCGCGGGTCGATCTGGTGGTCCCCGTCGACCCGCAGCCCGCCGCGCACCCCCGGCGCCAGCATCGGCTCCAGGCGGCGGCAGTCCCGGCCCGACAGCCACTCGGAGTCCAGTCCCGACTGTCGTTGCAGAGCGTGCAGATCGCGCAGGTGAGCGCGGTCGTCGGCGTCCAGCGCGACGGCGAGCGTGCCGCACCGGCGGTAGCCGAGGCCGTGGCCGGTGAGCTCGGTGAGCTCGGCCGCGAAGTCCGGATAGCGGCGGGCCGAGGCGAGGTTCAGACCGAGCAGGGTCTCCTCGCCGTAGTGCAGTTCGGTGACGGCGGCCAGCATGCCGGCCGCCACCTGGGCGGCCCCGCCGCCCGGTTCGGGGTCCACGACGGCGGTGGCCAGCCCGCGCTGCGCGGCCCGCCAGGCCGTGACCAGGCCGATGATCCCGCCCCCGATGACGAGGACGTCCGACGTTCGTGCGGAAGACGACACAGGCGCTCAGCCCCTCCCTTCGCCGGCATGACCCGGATCAGGTTCGTACGGTCGGAGGCCGCCCAGCCTCCCTCTCAGCCCGGTGCGTCCGGGCTCCCGCGAGTGCTCTACGGTGGCCACCCTAGCTCTTGCCGCCCCGCCTCTGTAAGGGAGCCTCCCCGCGTGCCTCGCTCACTCGACGGCCTCGTCCTCGCCCCGGTCGCCGATCAGGCCCCGGGTCAGGTGGGGACGCGCACCCGGTTCACCTACCACGAGCAGGACGACGAGATCTGGGCCGAGTACGCGGGTGGGGACGTCGTCCGCGGGTACCTGGTGGGAACCCGCGAGGGCGACCTGCTCGACTTCCGGTACGTGCAGCTGAGGCGGGACGGGACGACGTCCTCGGGGCACTGCGCGTCGGCCGTCGTGGAACTGCCGGACGGGCGGCTGCGCCTGGAGGAGAGCTGGGAGTGGGAGTCGCAGGCGGGCGGCGGGACCAGCGTGGTGGAGCAGATCGCGCGGTCGGCCCCCTGACTGACGTCCCGTCAGGTGTCTATGGTGATCAGGTGAGCGAGCAGACGAGCGCGAAGGCGCGGCGCGTGGTCGTCGCGGGTGCGGGCATGGCCGGGGTGCAGACCGCGGTCGCCCTGCGGGAACAGGGCTTCACGGGGACGGTGACGCTGATCG
Organism: Streptomyces cinereospinus; assembly: GCF_042430725.1. Taxonomy (NCBI): domain Bacteria; kingdom Bacillati; phylum Actinomycetota; class Actinomycetes; order Kitasatosporales; family Streptomycetaceae; genus Streptomyces; species Streptomyces cinereospinus. The sequence continues at coordinate 54,621 of NZ_JBHMCY010000038.1, forward strand.
GCGCCGAACCCCATCAGCCGTACGACCGGCCGCCGCTCTCCAAGGCCGTCCTGCTGGGCACCGCCGAGGGCTCCGCCTTCGACGTCGACTTCGAGGCGCTCGGCATCGACCTGCACCTCGGGCGCGAGGTGACCGGCGTACGCGTCGGCGACCACGCGCTGGACACCGAGGCCGGGCCGGTGCCGTACGACGTCCTGGTCGTCGCCACCGGCGCCGAACCCGTCTCCCTGCCGGGCGCGGAGGGCGTCCCCGGGGTGCATCTGCTGCGCACCCTGGACGACGCCGAGCGGCTGCGGCCGGTACTCGCCCGGCAGCACGACATCGTGGTCGTCGGCGCGGGCTGGATCGGCGCGGAGTTCGCCACCGCCGCCCGGGAGGCGGGCTGCACGGTGACCGTCGTGGAGGCCGCGGACCGCCCCCTCGCCGAGGCGCTGCCCGCCGAGGTGACCGCGCCGATGGCCGCCTGGTACGCCGACAGCGGGGCCGAACTGCGCACTCGCGCGCGCGTGCGGCGCGTCGAGCCCGGCGCGGTCGTCCTGGACGACGGCACGCGGGTGCCCGCCGGCGCCGTCGTGGTCGGCATCGGCGCCCGGCCCGCCACCCGCTGGCTCACCGGCTCCGGGATCGGGCTCGGCGCGCACGGCGAGGTGGTGGCCGACGACCACCTGCGCACCTCGGCGCCGGACGTCTACGCGGTCGGCGACTGCGCGTCCTTCCCGTCCCGGCGGTACGGCGAGCGGCTGCTGGTGCACCACTGGGACAACGCCCTGCAGGGCCCCCGCACGGTCGCGGCGAACATCGTCGGCGAGGCGCCCGCGCCCTACGACCCGGTGCCGTACTTCTGGTCCGAGCAGTTCGGCCGGTTCGTCCAGTACGCCGGGCACCACACGGGTGCCGACGCCGTCGTCCGGCGCGGCGACCCGGCCGGGCCCGCCTGGTCGGTCTGCTGGCTGCGCGAGGGCCGGCTGGCCGCCCTGCTGGCCGTGGGCCGCCCGCGCGACCTGGCGCAGGGGCGGCGGCTGATCGAGGCCGGTACCCTGCTGGACCCCGAGCTGCTGGCCGACCCGGCACGCCCGCTCAAGGCAGCCGTGGCCTAGCGTGTCGTCGCAGGTGAGCGCGGTCGGCGGGCGGGGCTGGCTTCCGACTGTCAGTGGGGGATGGCAGGCTTGTTCCCGTGACCGAGAATGACGCAAAGATCGATGCTCTCGTCCCCGCCTGGCTCACCCTGCCCGACATCGCCGAGATGCTCGGTGTCGAGGTGACGCGGGTGCGGCAGCTGGTGAAGGAGGGCCAGCTCATCGCCGTACGCCGCGGGGAGAACCGCGCGCTGCACGTCCCCGCCGCCTTCATCGACGAGGACAAGGTCGTCAAGGGCCTGGCCGGGACCCTGACGCTCCTGCGGGACGACGGCTTCACGGTCGAAGAGATGCTGGAGTGGCTCTTCACCCCCGACCCGACCCTGCCCGGCACGCCCGCGCAGGCGCTCAGCGAGAATCGCGGCACGGAGGTGAAGCGGCGGGCCCAGGCGCTCGCCGTCTGACCACGGCCCGACCGGACGACCGCCCGGCGTACGGGCCGCGGCCCGCGGGCCGCGGCGCCCGGCCGACCGCGCCCGACGCGGCCCGTACGCCGCCCACCGCCACACCCAGAGGCACCTAACCCGGGGGGACCCACCCATGTCCGACACCGCTGCCACCGCCGCCCGCGCCCGGCTCGCCGACGCCCGTGTGTACCTGTGCACGGACGCCCGCACGCGCCAGGGCGACCTGCCCGAGTTCCTCGACGCGGTCCTGGCCGGCGGGGTCGACATCGTGCAGCTGCGCGACAAGGGCATGGAGGCCGCCGAGGAACTGGAGCACCTGGAGGTCTTCGCCGACGCCTGTGCCCGGCACGGCCGGCTGCTCGCCGTCAACGACCGGGCGGACGTCGCCCACGCCGCCCGGGCCGGCGTGCTCCACCTCGGACAGGGCGACCTCCCGGTCCCCGCGGCCCGGGCGATCCTCGGCGACGACGTCCTCATAGGCCGCTCCACCCACGCGGAGTCCGAGGCCGAGGCGGCCGCCGTCCAGCAGGGCGTGGACTACTTCTGCACCGGCCCCTGCTGGCCGACCCCCACCAAGCCCGGCCGCCACGCCCCCGGCCTCGGCCTGGTCCGGCACACGGCCGCGCTGGGCACCGGCCGCCCCTGGTTCGCCATCGGCGGCATCGACCTGGGCAACCTCGACGAGGTGCTGGACGCGGGCGCCCGCCGGGTGGTCGTGGTCCGCGCGATCACCGAGGCGGAGGACCCGGGCGCCGCGGCGGCGGAGTTCGCGAAGCGGCTGCGCGGGGCGTGAGGGCACCGGCTGTCCAAGGGATGGACAACAAACCGATAAATCGGGCGAATCTCATGCATCCGGTTGGGGGACGCGCAGCCCCTGGCTAACCTGCCCGTATGGCCCTCGGAACCGCATCCACCAGGACTGACCGCGCACGGACCGTGCGTGACATGCTCGCCGCCGGCAAGACGACGTACTCGTTCGAGTTCTACGCGCCGAAGACCGCCAAGGGCGAGCGCAGTCTGTGGAACGCGTTGCGCAGGGTCGAGGCGGTGGCGCCCGACTTCGTCTCCGTGACCTACGGCGCCGGCGGCTCCACCCGTGCGAGCACGGTGAAGGAGACGCAGCAGATCGTCGCCGACACCACGCTCACCCCGGTCGCCCACCTCACGGCCGTCGACCACTCCATCGGTGAGCTGCGCAACGTGATCGGCCAGTTCGCCGACGCCGGAATCCGCAACATGCTCGCGCTGCGCGGCGACCCGCCCGGCGACCCCATGGGCGCGTGGGTGCCGCACCCCAAGGGCCTGACCTACGCGGCCGAGCTCGTCCGGCTCATCAAGGAGTCGGGCGACTTCTGCGTCGGCGTCGCGGCGTTCCCGGAGATGCACCCGCGCTCCGCCGACTGGGACACGGACGTCGAGCACTTCGTCGACAAGTGCCGGGCGGGCGCGGACTACGCGATCACACAGATGTTCTTCCAGCCGGAGTCCTACCTCCGCCTGCGCGACCGGGTCGCCGCCGCCGGCTGCGAGACGCCGGTCATCCCCGAGATCATGCCCGTGACCAGCGTCCGGATGCTGGAGCGGCTGCCGCAGCTCAGCAATGCTCATCTCCCGTCCACCTTGAAAGAGCGGATCCTCACAGCGAAAGACAATCCGTCCGCTGTACGCTCCTTGGGGATCGAGTTCGCCACGGAGTTCTGCGCACGGCTGCTGGCCGAGGGAGTGCCGGGTCTGCACTTCATCACGCTCAACAACTCCACGGCGACCCTGGAAATCTACGAGAACCTGGGCCTGCACCACCCACCGCGGGCCTAGACCGGTCGCACGCTCATACGACACACTGCGTAGCGGCCACTGGGAGAGGGGCGTACATGGGCTGGACGGTCCTCTACATCGCGTTCGGCGTCGTCGCGCTGTGGCTGCTCGGTGAGGTCCTGCTGCAGTACAAGGCGCGGCTGCGCTGGCGGCTGCTGGCGTTCGGCGGGTTCCTCGGTGTCGTCGTCGGTGTAGTGATCCCGTCCGTCATCGTGATCGGACTGGGCGCGGCCGCCTTCGCGGTCGGGCAGACGTACGTCACGCTGTCGTTCCGCCGGGGCTTCGCCGCCGGCTGGGCGGTCACCGGCCGGCCGAGCCTGGGCGGCAGCAAGCGCCGCCGCGGGGAGCCGGACCGCTCCGGCCTGGAGGCGGCCGACTACGGCGACGGCGGCACCGCACCCGGTCCGGACGGCTACGGCCAGGACGACCACGACCGCGACGACGTCTTCACCCCCGCCCGCCCCGCCCCCTCGGCCGCCGCGACCACCGCCGTCCACGCGCCGCAGCCGCTGCCCGACGACACCGGCTCCTACGGCGTGTACGGCGACACCGGCGCCTTCCCCGCGCAGGGCCAGGACCAGTACGCGACGGCCGCCCGGGCCGCCGACCAGTCCCCCGCCCACGACGGCTACTCCGGCCACGGCCAGCAGCACTACGGCTACGACGCCGCGGGCCAGCAGCAGTACGCCGCCTACTCCGACCCGTACATCGGCACCCAGACCTACAGCGGCGGGTCGTACGACCCCGGCTACGGCCAGTCGTACGGCCAGCAGGGCTACGGCCAGGACCCGTACGGCACCGGGGGCTACGGGGGCGAGACCCCGGCCGGGGGCGTGTGGGTGCCGCAGCAGCGCAGCACCGACGACCCGTACGGCGCCGAGCTGCCGCCGGAGCAGCCGTACCCCTACCAGGGCGACGGTCAGGCGCAGCAGGGCAACGGCTACGACGAGCGGTACCGCTTCTGAGCCGGGGCGGCCCGCGCCCGCTCACCGGGTGAGCCCGCGCCCCTGTTCACCGGGAGCCGCGGAAGTCCGGACCCTCCACGATCAGTCCCGCCACCAGCGCGCCCGACATCCCGGCGTGCGGCAGACCGCCGCCCGGATGGGACCAGCCACCGGCGGTGAACAGGCCGGGCAGCGCGGTGCTGTTGGCCGGGTGCAGCAGTGCGCCGCCGGCCGCCGCCAGGGCCGGGGCCGGGACGGCTCCGCCCGGCGCGCCGGTCGCCCCGGCGACGTCCGCCGGGGTGCGCGACTCGTGCCACAGGAGACGGTCGCGGAGGTCCGGCAGCGCGCGCTCGGCGGCGGTGATCATCGCTTCGGTGCGGTCGGCGCAGGCCTGCGCCGACGCCGCGGCGGGCACGGTGGCCGTGAGCGTGACCGCCTCGTGGCCGGCGTCCGGCACCAGCCGCGGGTCGTCGGGGCGCAGCACGGTGACCGTGGGGCGCGGGGCCGTGGCCCCTTGGCCGCCGGAGCCGAAGAGGGACTCCAGCTCGCCGTCCCGGTCGGGGGTGTGCACCACCGTGCGGTGCGCCGTCCCGGCCGGCCGGGGGCCGCGCAGCGCCAGCAGGACCGTCAGACGGCTGGGCAGTCCGCGCTGGGGCGGGACCTCGCCGACGGCCGGCGGCGGCACGTCCGGCAGGGCGCCGGGCGCGACACCGGCGACCACGAAGTCGGCCTCCGCCACCGTGCCGTCGGCGAGCCGCACGCCCGCCGCGCGGCCGTCCTTCTCCCGCACCCCGGTGACCTCGGCGCCGAAGCCGAACTCGACCCGGCGGGCCAGGCACCGCTCGTACACCGCGCGGGCCAGCTCCCGGATGCCGCCGCGTACGTACCAGGTGCCGAAAGCGTGCTCCAGGTACGGCAGCACGGCCGCGCTCGCCGGGGCGACGCGCGGGTCCAGGCCGTACGCCAGCGCGTGGCCCTCCAGCAGGGCGGTCAGCCGCGGGTCGCGCAGCTCCCAGGCGCCGACCTCGGCGAGGGTGCCGGCCCGGCGGGTGCGCAGCAGCCGCTTGTGCGGGACCGCGGGATAGGGCTCGCGCTCGGCCAGCACCGGCCAGTTGGGCCACAGCGGCTCCTCCAGAAGCGGCCGGCGCGTCCGGTCCCAGGCTTCCCGGGCCCGCACCAGGAAGTCGCCCCAGCGGTCGCCCGCGCCCGGGCCCAGCGCCGCGTCCAGGGCGGCGACCACGCCCGCGCGTGAGGCGTTCGGCAGGGAGACCTCGGTGCCGTCCGCGAAGACGTGCCGCGCCGCCGGATCGACCTGGGTCAGCTCGACGCACGCCTCCAGCGGCTCCTTGCCGGTCTTGAGGAACAGGTCCCGCCAGACCGCCGGCAGCGGCAGCACGCCGGGACCGGTGTCGAAGGCGAACCCGTCCCGCTCCAGCCGCCGCACCGCTCCGCCGTACGTCTCCGTACGCTCGTACACCGTCACCCGGTGGCCCGCCACGGCCAGCCGTGCGGCGCCCGCCATGGCGCCCATCCCGGCGCCGATCACCGCAATCCGTGCCATGCGTGCGACTTTATCGGCTGCCACCGACACTCCGTCCCCCGGCCCGTGACCAGCGGCGGGACGCACGGCGGCCCGACCGCCGCCGACGCCGGCGAGCACGTCGCCGAAGGGCTTCGGCGCGTGCGCCTCGGGGCGTTGCGGGCGAGGGGGAGTACGCACACGGACGCGATCGTCACCAGCGGGCGGCGGCGCGCCCTGGGGGCTGGTGCGCACGGTTGAGTACGCGTACCTAGGCGGGGAGATGAGTACGCGCGCGGATGGGGCTCGACCTGCGCTGACGAGAGAGTGGAGGCACGGAAAGGGGCCCCGCGCCGGCACCGCCGGCACGGGGCGGCGGAACGGCGCGGCCCTGGACCGCTCCTTCCGCCGGCCCAGGCCGGCGGGAGCGAGGCACGGGGGAGCCCTGGGGGAGGGACGACCGAACGGGGGAGCAACGGGGGAACGGGGGGAGCGACGGGGGATCGGGGGAGCACAAAGAGGCGCCGGTCCGGTGTGGCCCGCGGGGGACGCGGCCGCTGTCCGGACCGGCGTTTCCCGTCTGCTCGGGGGCGTTCCGTCCGCTCAGGGGCGTCCGCTCACCCGGCCTTGCAGCAGCCGCGACAACGCCGCGTGGACGTCGTCCAGGGAGCGTTCCGGCTGGAACGCCTGCCAGTCCAGCGCGGCCACCAGCACCATGCCGACCAGCGCCGCCGCCGTCAGCGGAACGTCGATCTCCCCGCTGAACTCATCGTGGTCGATGCCCGCGCGCAGCACGTCCTCCACGACCGCGACCGCCTCCTGCCGGACCACCAGCAGCGTCGACTGCCAGGCCCGGTTGGTGCGCCACAGCTCGGCCACGTACAGCTGGGTGAAGGCCGGGTAGCGGTCGATGAACACGAGCCCGGCCCGGATCATCGCGTCCAGCGCGGCCACCCTGGTGCCGCCGTCCTTCGCCGTCCGCTCGGCCGCCTCCCTCAGGGAGGCGGCGAGCAGGCCCACGCCGTGCCGCAGCAGCTCCTCGAAAAGGACGGACTTGCTGGCGAAGTTGTAGTACACCGTGCCCTTGGCGACCCCCGCGCGCTCGGCGATCTCGTCCACCGTGGTGGCGGAGAAGCCCTGCTCCGCGATGAGCGTGACCGCCGCCTCGTAGAGCTTCTGCCGGGTCGCCTCGCGGCGCGTGCTCGCCCCCGACGTGACGCTGCTGCTTTCCATGGCCCTGATTGTCACAGGAAGCGCCTCCGCGCGGACGCCGTAGGGGAGGTCACAGGCTCTCTCAGCTCCGGATGCAGCCGGTCCGGCGTCCACACCTGGCGGCGGCGGGCCGGCAGCGCGGTCGGCGCGAGGGCGCCCGGGAGGAGGCTCGTACCGCCCGGGCCGGACGGGCCCGCGGCCGCGATCAGCGAGCCGGGCTCCGCGGCGCAGGCGATGCCGCGGAAGGCCCAGCCGCGGGGTCCCCTCAGCCCGGGGCCGCGGGCGGTGACGGCGAGGCCCGCAACGGTCTCCCCCGGGGTGCCCCCGAGTGTTTCTCCGTTCAACTATTCGGACCGACTGGTCAGTGCAGAAACTGGCCCGAACCTTCGATCGAGGCAAAGCCCCTGGTCAGAACGGATTGTCAGTGCCATACCTCACGATGGGCACATACGGCACACCTGTGAGGGCGTGCCGTCAACAGACGACAGGAGGTTCGTCATGGCCAACTCGTCCGCAGCCGCCGCCCGCCGGCGCCGCGCCAACGGCCCTGCCCCCTCACTGACCGGCCCGGCGAGCGACGTGCACCCCGTGCTCCGCCGGGCCACGGCCCCGCCCGCCGCCCTCGACCTGCTCGCCCAGGCCCGCGCCGGCCTCGACGAGGCAGCAGTCCTCGAGACACCGAACGAGCGCTACGCCACCGCCCACCTCGCCGCCCTGCGCACCGCCGCCGCCGTGCTGGCCGCGCGGGGCCGCCCCGAACCCAGTCCCCGGCGCCGGGCCCGCATCCGCAGCGCCTGGGAGGTGCTTCCCGAGATCGCGCCCGAGCTCACCGAGTGGAGCGCGCTGTTCGCCTCGGGGGCCCGGCGCCGTGCCCGGGCCGAGGCGGGCATCCAGGGCGCGGCCAGCCGCCGGGACGCCGACGACCTGATACGCGACGTGGCGATGTTCGTCCGCCTCGTCGAGCGGATGCTGGTGCTCCAGCCGGCCCTGCCCCAGCCCCGCCCGGACGCGGACGCGGACGAGGCCCGGGACCGTGGAAACGGCCACGGCCACGGCCACAGTTCCGGACGCGGCTCCGGCGCGGACCGCGACCGGGACATGCCGGACGCCGGCTGACGGACGGATGGCCGCGACATGAATCGGGCCCTGACATGGAGGGATGGGCGGTCACCGCGGTGACCGCCGGGCACGTCGGAGGCAATAGGGTGGAAGGCGCCTGAAGCCTTCCACCCGCTGCCCCGGGTCGGCAAGGCAGCCCGTTTCGCTCCGCCCCCGCACGAGGGCGGTGCCGCGCCGAGGAGTCAACTGCCGTGTCGGACCCGATGCGCCCGCCCGTCTCCCACCACCACCCTCGGACGACGTCGCTGCGCTCCGACAGCCCCCGTCCGCGCGCCGCCCTCCGTACCGCCGTGGTGTGGGAGGTCCTCCAGGACGTCCTGGACCGCCGGGTCAAGGCCACGGGGCGGGAGTCGCTGGACGTCCTCGACACCGGGGGCGGCAGCGGCAAGTTCGCCGTGCCCGTCGCCGGACTCGGTCACCGGGTCACCGTCGTCGACCCCAGCCCGAACGCGCTGTTCGCCCTGGAGCGCCGCGCCGCCGAGGCCGGCGTCGCCGACCGGGTGCGGGGCGTGCAGGGCGATGCCCATGGCCTGTTCGACGTGGTCGAGCGCGGCGGCTACGACGCCGTCCTGTGCCACGGCGTCCTGGAGTACGTGGACGACCCCGCCGAGGGCCTGCGCAACGCGGTGGCCGCCCTCCGCCCCGAGGGCGTCCTCAGCCTGCTCGCCGCCGGACTGGGCGGCGCCGTGCTCGCCCGCGCCCTCGCGGGCCACTTCACGGAGGCCAGGCACGCCCTCGACGACCCGGACGGGCGCTGGGGCTCCGGCGACCCGATGCCGCGCCGTTTCACCGCCGAGCAGCTCACCGGCCTGGTGCGGGACGCCGGCCTCGCCGTCGGCGCCGTGCACGGGGTCCGGGTCTTCGCCGACCTGGTGCCCGGAGTCCTGGTGGACACCGAGCCCGGCGCCATGGACGCCCTGCTCCAGCTGGAGGCCGCCGCGGCCGAACTGCCGGCGTTCCACGCGGTGGCCACGCAGATTCATGTGCTCGGTGAGACGCGGGTGACCGCTGGGGCCTGAGCCCCTGGAGCTCAGGTGGCTGCCGTGGCCTGAGTAACGACCGGTGGCCTGAGCGATCTCCGGAGCGTGAGTGGCTCGTGTGACAACGCGCTGATCAGCGCGTTGGTTGCGGATGGAGTACGCCACAGGCCCCCCGATCGGGGCCTTCCCACCGTATGATCGAGGGAGACCGCCCGGCATGACGGGTCGGCCGCCGGGGAATGTGAACTTCAGCCGGTCGGTCCACTCATGGCGGGTTCCGGTTGGCCAAATGGCGCAGAGGGGCGGGTTTCACGGGGGCGATTCCCTGCCTATCCTGAAGAGACCCCCCGGGTCGCCCCGGCGACTGCACGATGAGGAGGACTCCGTGCCGCTCTCAGAGCACGAGCAGCGCATGCTCGAGCAGATGGAGCGAGCGCTGTACGCCGAAGATCCCAAGTTCGCGACAGCGCTTGAGGGAAGCGGGCTGCGTACGTACACCCGGCGACGGGTCTACCAGGCGGTCGCGGGCTTCCTCGTAGGTATCGCGCTCCTCATGGCCGGAATGGTCGCCAAGCAGGTCTGGCTCAGCGTCGTGGGTTTCCTCGTCATGCTGGGCTGCGCGGTACTCGCCGTGACCGGTTGGCGCAAGGCACCCAAGCCGGGTGAACAGCCCGCCGCGGGTGATCCGCACGCCGGCCGCCAAGGACATCAGCGCCGCTCGATGATGGACCGTATCGAACAGCGCTGGCAACGACGCCGCGACGAGCAGCAGGGCCACTGACTCCCACCCCCGGCTCCCCCTGACCGACGTGAGGGGCCACCGCCCACCGGGCGGTGGCCCCTCACGCATGTCGTTCACGGCATCATGTGTTCCGGGCAGGGCGTGCGCCGCCCCCGGCCTGCGCGGTGCGGCCTCTCAGCCGCCGCGCTGGCCGGAGGGGCGGCGCACCAGGGCCGTCCAGCCGGCCGCCGTGCGGGCCCGCGCGGCCGTCCACCGGTCGCCGAGGTCCCACACCGCGCGGACGGCCGAGCGCGGTGCCACGACCGCCCGGACACGGGTCCGCCAGCCGGCCCGGGACCGCAGCGCCGACCGCAGCCGGCGCACGTCGGCGGCCAGCCCGGCCTCCGCCCGCGGCCGCGGGGCGAACAGCACCTGCTCCACCGCACCGGCCACCCGGTGCACCGACCGGGCCGTCGGCTCGTCCAGCTGCCCGAGCCGCACGATCCGCGCGGCCGCCTTGCGCGGCGTCAGCGCGTCGTCCGGCGCGATGCCGTAGTCCCAGGCGGTGTCGGTGAGTTCGCGCCAGAGGGCGAGCACATGCCCGGTCACCACCTCGGCGACCTGCCGCTCGTCCGGCTCCACGGCCAGGGCGGTCACCTCGACGCCGTCGCCGCTGCCCGTACCGCCGCGCCCCCGGGTGATCGCACCCGGTACCGCGGGGCCGGTGCGCCCGACCGAGGCCAGCCGCACCGACCGCCGTCGCAGCCGCCACAGCATGGGCAGCAGCGGCAGGACGATCACCGCGAGCGCCAGCAGCGCCCAGCCCGCCGTCCGGTACCAGGAGCGCCCCTCGTCCTCCGGGCCGCCCGGGTCCAGCGGCAGCGCCCCGCCGCACTCCTGCACCCGCCTGTCCTCCGCCGAGCAGCTCGCGCTCGTGGACGGCTCGGCCGAGGGCGCCGTGTCCGCCGGACGCGAGGCCTCCGGCAGGTCGGGGACGCTGCTGCCCGGCACCTCGGGCTGGGTGTACGGGGGTGTGTAGCCCCGGTTGGGCGTGGGTTCGAAACGGGTCCAGCCCACGCCCTCGAAGTACAGCTCGGGCCAGGCGTGCGCGTCCCGGAGCCCCACCGCCACCGAGCCGTCCCCCTGCGTCGTCCCGGGCGCGAAGCCCACCGCGACCCGGGCCGGTATGCCCAGCGTGCGGGCCATCGAGGCCATCGCGAACGAGAAGTGCACGCAGAAGCCCCGCTTGTCCCGCAGGAAGCGGGCGATGGCCTGGGAGCCGCTGCCGACCTCCACCTCGGTGTCGTACTGGAATCCGCCGGTCAGGGCGAAGTACTCCTGGAGCCTGACCGCCTGCTCGTACGGGCTGTCCGCGCCGGCCGTGATCTCCCGGGCCGTCCGCGCCACGACGCCGGGCAGGGAGTCCGGCACCTGGGTGAACTCGCGTCTGAGCGCGGCGGGCGGCTCGGGCGCCGAGGCCAGCTGCTCCGCCGTCGGCCGCACGTCGAGGCTGGTCACCTCGTAGGTGGCACCCCGGGTGGTCTGGCCGTGGTCGCCGACGAGCGCCATGCCGACCGGTTCGTAGCGCCAGTTGCCGTCGATCCGCACGTCGCTCGGCGGGTACGGCATGGGCAGCCAGTCCTGCGCGTACCAGTCGGCGGCGGCGATGCGGGTGCGGACCTCGGAGCGCCGGACGTCCGGGCTCAGACCGACGGGGGCCGGGAGCTCGTCCGGCACCGAGACGATGTTCCGCCGGGCGGGCTTCCAGGTGGTGCCGTCGAAGTCGTCCAGGGACACGATCCGCAGATAGGTGCCCGAGGCCTCGCCCGCGCTGGTGCGCAGGGTCAGGACCGTGCGGTCCTCGTCCATGTTCAGGCTGTCGCGCAGCGACACCAGCGGGTTCACCGCGGAGATCGTGCCGCCGCCTCCGCCGCCCGTGCCGACGCCCCTCCCGGCGGTGTCCAGCAGGCCGCCGTTCATCGCGGGCAGGGCCAGCGGCACGACCAGCGCCGTGCCCAGGGCGACCACGCCGATCCGCCGCCCGGTGCGCACCGGCGCCACCGGACCGCCCGGCTCCCCGCCCGGACCGCGCGGCGCCCCGCCGAACACCCGGCCCCACTGCGACAGCCGGTCCCGGCTCTCGGCGAGCAGCAGCATCAGATAGCCGACCGCGGCTATCAGGAACCACACCCAGCCCCCGGCGCCGTCGGACAGCCCCGCGGCGACCGAGTACAGCGCGAGCAGCGGCAGCCCGGCCGGGGCCGCGCTGCGGAAGGTCACCGCCAGCACGTCCACCGCCAGCCCGATCACCAGGACCCCGCCGACGAGCATCAGCCTGATGCCGTCGGACAGCGGCGCCGGGATCGCGTACCGCCCGACGTCCTCGGCGCCCAGCTGGAGCAGGTCGCCGAAGCGCAGGAACGCGTCCGGGCCGGGCAGCACGCCGACGAAGGCGTACTCCCGGGCGAAGACCAGGGTCAGCAGCATCAGCGTGACCAGGGCCTGCACGCCCACCGTCAGCGGGCGGGCCAGCGGCACCCGGCGGGCCGCCGCGCCCACGCCCATCTGCATCAGCAGCAGCACGGCCGCCTGAAGGAACCAGGTGACCGGATCGACCAGCGGCAGCAGGGCGCAGGAAGCCATCAGCGTCGCCGCCGTGGCCGACAGCGCCATCCGTGCCTGACCGCTCATGACCGCCCCTCCCCACCGGTCGTGCCGCCCGCCGTGACGACGCCCGTGCGCTCCCGCTCGGCCTGGCGCCACATGTCCTCCAGGGAGGCGCCCCGCGGCACGCGCACGGCCGTCCAGCCGGCCTCGCGCAGCACCCGCAGGCGTTCCTCCCTCCCGTCCAACGGCCCGGGCGGGTCGGCCGGTTCCCCCACCCAGTCGGCGCCGTCCAGGACGAAGGCGACCGCGCCGCCGGTACGCTGGCGCATCCGGGCGGCCACCGCGGCCTGCTCCTCGTCCAGGTCGCCGAAGAAGGCCACCAGCAGTCCCTCGTGCCCGCCGTGCAGCACGTCGCACGCCGGCGACAGGTCCGTGCCGTCGGAGTGGTCGATCACCGCGAGGGTGTCCATCAGCAGCCCGGCCGCGTCCGCGGACTCCTGGCTCACGCCGGTGAAGCCGTCCGCGCCCTCGCCCGGCACCGAGCTGCCGGTGTCCGTCAGGAACCGTACCGAGAAGCCCCGTTCGAGCATGTGCACCAGCACGGACGCGGTGCCCGCCACGGCCCACTCGAAGGCCGAGTCCGGGCCCGCGCCCGCGAAGGCGGTGCCCCGGGTGTCGAGCAGCACCGTGCAGCGCGAGCGCTGCGGCTGCTCCTCGCGGCGCACCATCAGCTCGCCGTAGCGGGCGGTGGACCGCCAGTGCACGCGGCGCAGGTCGTCGCCGTAGCGGTACCCGCGCGGGATCATGTCGTCCTCGCCGGCCAGCGCCAGGGAGCGCAGCCGCCCGTCGCCGTACCCCTTCGCCTCGCCGGTCAGCCGGACCGGCGGCAGGGGCTCCACGTGCGGGATCACCGTCAGGGTGTCGTGCGCCGAGAAGGACCGGGTCAGCTCGCACATCCCGAACGGGTCGGTCAGGCGCAGTTGCAATGGGCCCAGCGGATAGCGGCCGCGCAGGTCCGAGCGGACGCGGTAGGACACCTCGCGGCGGCCGCCCGGCTCGACGCGGTCGAGCACGAAGCGGGGGCGCGGGCCGAGCACGTACGGCACCCGGTCCTGGAGCATCAGCAGGCCGGTGGGCAGCCGCGAGACGTTGTCCATCCGCAGGTGGACCCGGGCCTCGGCACCGGCGGGCACGCGCGCGGGCGAGAGCCGGCGGCTGCCGGCGACGCGGTAGCGCGTGCGGTACAGCACGGCCGCGCACACCAGGGGCAGCACCGCCAGCAGCAGCCCGACCCGGAGCAGGTCGCTCTGGCCGAGGACGTAGGCGCAGACGGCGGCCGCGACCCCGGCGGCCAGGAAGGAGCGGCCGCGGGTGGTCAGACCGGCCAGGGCCGTGCGCACGCCGCCCTGGTCGCCCCGGTCGGCGTCGGCGGGCGCGGGGTCCGCCGGGGAGGTCATCACAGCCTCCGCGGCGGCTGCTGGCCGTACCCCGACGAGCCGTGGCCCAGACCGCCGAAGGCATTCTGCTGGGGCGTCGCGGGCACCGGCGTGTGCTGCAGGATCTCCTGGATCACCTGCTCCGCCGTACGGCGGTTGAGCTGGGCCTGGGCCGTAGGCAGCAGGCGGTGCGCCAGCACCGCCCCGGCGAGCGCCTGCACGTCGTCCGGCAGGGCGTACTCCCGGCCGCTGAGGGCCGCGGACGCCTTCGCCGCGCGCAGCAGGTGCAGCGTCGCGCGCGGGGAGGCGCCGAGTCTGAGGTCGGGATGGGTGCGGGTGGCGGCGACCAGGTCCACCGCGTACCGCCGGACGGTGTCGGCGACGTGGACACCGCGCACCGCCTCGATCAGCTTGACGATCTCGTGCGCGTGCGCCACCGGCTGGAGGTCGTCCAGCGGGCTCACCCCGCCGTGCACGTCGAGCATCTGCAGCTCGGCCTCCGGGCTCGGATAGCCGATGGAGACGCGGGCCATGAAGCGGTCGCGCTGGGCCTCGGGGAGCGGGTAGGTGCCCTCCATCTCGACCGGGTTCTGCGTGGCGACCACCATGAAGGGGCTGGGCAGTTCGTAGGACTGCCCGTCGGTGGTGACCTGGCGCTCCTCCATCGACTCCAGCAGCGCGGACTGGGTCTTGGGGGAGGCGCGGTTGATCTCGTCGCCGATCACGATCTGGGCGAAGATCGCGCCCGGCTTGAACTCGAAGTCCCGGCGCTGCTGGTCCCAGATCGACACCCCCGTGATGTCCGAGGGCAGCAGGTCGGGGGTGAACTGGATGCGCCGCACCGAACAGTCGATGGACCGCGCCAGCGTCTTGGCGAGCATCGTCTTGCCCACCCCGGGAACATCCTCGATCAGCAGGTGCCCCTCGGCGAGCAGCACGGTCAGCGAAAGCCGCACGACCTCGGGCTTGCCCTCGATCACTTCCTCCACCGAACTGCGGATCCGCTCCACGGTGGCAGTCAGATCAGTGAGGCTCGCTCGATCGTCATAGGTCGTCACCCGGCCCTCCTCGGCCCGCTCTTTCTCACGGGCCGCCGCTCTGCGATGCGTATCCGGCCCACCCCGAAACACGGACACCACGCGTGAAAAGTTCCGCGCGACGCCCCCACCCGCATTCTTGCTGCCGTTACCGATTCGTGTCACTCGCCTGTGGACAACTGGCCGTGATACGTCAGGTCTTACGGCAGTTCGTTCCGTCCTGTGCCCGGGAGTCCCGGTGAACGAGAGTCCCGGGCGGGGGTCACGCGGGGTCGACCTCGTGCAGCAGGCCCGTCCGCACGTCGAGCACGAAGCCGCGCACGTCGTCGGTGTGCAGCAGGAACGGCGAGGTGCGCACCCGGCGCATCGACTGCCGCACGTCCTGCTCGACGTCCTTGAAGGACTCCACCGCCCACGCCGGGCGCTGGCCGACCTCCGTCTCCAGTTCGGTGCGGAAGTCCTCGGTGAGGGTCTCCAGGCCGCAGGCGGTGTGGTGGACGAGAATCACGCTGCGGGTGCCGAGCTTGCGCTGGCTGATGGTGAGCGAGCGGATCACGTCGTCGGTGACCACGCCGCCCGCGTTGCGGATGGTGTGGCAGTCGCCGAGTTGCAGACCGAGGGCCGGGTAGAGGTCGAGCCGCGCGTCCATGCAGGCCACGACGGCGACCTGCTGGACCGGAGGGGCGCCCAGGCCGGGGTCGCCGAAGCCCGCCGCGTACTGCTTGTTCGCCTCGACCACACGGTCGGTGACGGTGCCGACGCGGGCTATGGCGTCCTCGGAGCCGACGGAAACCGATGCAGAAGTCGTCATGGTGATGACGTTACTGGTCACGAGCGATCGGGTCCTGTTGTGGGAGAGGACAAAGAACACCAACAGGCCTTGTTGTGACCTAACCCACAAGTGTGGCGCGCGTGCCCCCTTCAGGGTGAACCTCACCGGTCCGCCGGTTGCTTCCGTCCGCCGCCGCGACGCGCAGGCCGGTTGATTGACCGCGACAGAGGGTGGACTAAAGTGACGCGAAGCGGGAGGCGAGGCTCTCCCCGCTGCATCGAATCCCCCGAGGACTCCGGCCCAGCCGCCGGAGCTCCCCCACGTGCGCGGCGCGTACGTACGGCTCGGCCTCCACCCGCTCCCGGCCGGCTGACGCTTCCGGCGCCGGCAGGCCTCCCCTTCACCGGGGACGCACCCGGTTCGCCGGGAGAAGGGTGGGGACCCGGCGGTGCGTGCGGCCCGCCGGACCTGAGAGGGCCCCTTGAGCCAGAGTCGACACGTCCCGGTGATGCTCCAGAGGTGCCTGGACCTGCTGGCACCCGCTCTGGAACGGCCCGGAGCCGTGGTCGTCGACTGCACCCTCGGCCTCGGCGGGCACAGTGAGGCCCTGCTCGCCCGCTTCCCCGAGGCCCGCCTCGTCGCCCTCGACCGGGACAAGGAGGCGCTGCGCCTGTCCGGTGAGCGGCTCGCGCCCTACGGGGAGCGCGCCACCCTGGTGCACGCCGTGTACGACGAGCTGCCCGAGGTGCTGGACCGGCTCGGCATCGCGCGCGTGCAGGGCGTGCTGTTCGACCTCGGGGTCTCCTCCATGCAGCTGGACGAGGCGGGCCGCGGCTTCGCCTACGCGCAGGACGCCCCGCTCGACATGCGCATGGACCAGACGACCGGCATCGGCGCCGCCGAGGTCCTCAACACCTACCCGGCCGGTGAGCTGGTGCGCATCCTGCGCGCCTACGGCGAGGAGAAGCAGGCCAAGCGGATCGTCGCCGCCGTGGTGCGCGAGCGGGAGAAGGAGCCGTTCAGCAACAGCGCCCGGCTGGTGGAGGTGATCCGGGACGCGCTGCCGCAGGCCGCCAAGCGCACCGGCGGCAACCCGGCCAAGCGGACCTTCCAGGCCCTGCGCATCGAGGTCAACGGCGAGCTGTCCGTGCTGGAGCGGGCGATCCCGGCGGCGGTGAAGGCGCTGGACGTGGGCGGGCGGATCGCGGTCCTGTCGTACCACTCGCTGGAGGACCGGCTGGTCAAGCAGGTGTTCGCGGCGGGCGCGGCCAGTACGGCGCCCCCCGGGCTGCCGGTGGTGCCGGAGCAGTACCAGCCCCGGCTCAAGCTGCTCACCCGCGGTGCCGAACTTCCCACCGAGGAAGAGGTCGCCGAGAACCGCCGAGCGGCCCCGGCGCGCCTGCGCGGGGCCCAGCGGATCAGGGAGGACGTCGAGTGAGGCAGCCGACGGGGCGGGGGTCCGCAGCCGGCACCGCGATGCCCCACCAGGGTGCATGCGGGACCCCGGCCCACCGCACGGCCGGGTCCCGCACCGCGGCCCGCCGCACGGGCAGGCGAGGCGTCGTGCTCCACCGCACGGACGGGTCCGGCGCCGCGCTTCAGGGTGCGGACGGGTCCGGCGCCGCGCTCCACCGCACGGGCAGCTCCGCGAGTCCCCCGCACCGCCCGGGCGGGTCCGGATTTCCCCCGCACCGCCCGGGCAGGTCCGGTATCCCCTCGCACCGCCCGGGCAGGTCCGGCATCCCCCCGCACCGCACGGGCGGGTCCGGACTTTCCCTGCGCCGCGCGAGCGCGGCCGACGGCCGGAGGCAAGGGAGGGCGAGTGAGTAGGAAACCCGAACTGAAGGGGCGGGCCGCGCGGCTCGCGCAGCTGCTGCCGAGCGGGCGCAGGCAGCAGGCGGCCCGGACGCCCTTCGTCCTCCTCGTCGTCCTGCTCCTCGGCGGCGGCCTCATCGGCCTGCTCGTGCTGAACTCCGCGCTCAGCGAGGGGTCGTTCCAACTGGACGACCTGCAGAAGGAGACCAAGGACCTCACCGACGAGGAACAGGCCCTGCAGCGCGACATCGACGCCTACTCCGCCCCCGACGCCCTCCAGCGCCGCGCCCGCGAACTCGGCATGGTCCCCGGCTCGGACCCCGCCTTCCTCAACCCCGACGGCACCGTCAAGGGCGTCCCGTCCCCGGTGGCCGCCGAACCGGCCTCCGCCCGCCACCCCCTCGTCCTCGCACCCGAGGCGATGCTCACCGCGCCCGCGCCTCTGCCCGGCACGCCCGCGCCCGCCGCGCCGACCGCCTCCGCCCCGGCAGGCCCGGCCACCACGACCGC
>NZ_JBHMCY010000039.1:0-72136 GCF_042430725.1 Streptomyces cinereospinus
GCGGAGCACCGACCGTCCGCTCCCTCGGGGAGGTTTCCCATGGCTTCGCGACTCAACCCGTACCTCGTCTTCGAGGGCGACGCCCGCCAGGCGCTGGAGTTCTACCAGGAGGTCTTCGGCGGCACGCTGTCGCTCGGCACCTACGGCGAGATCGGCGGCCGGCCGGGCACCCCCGACGCGGACAAGATCATGCACGGCATGCTGGAGACTCCGAGCGGCTTCACCCTGATGGGTGCGGACACCCCGCCCGGTGAGGACTTCCAGCGCGGCAACGCCTTCTCGATCAGCCTCAGCGGCGACGACGCGTCCGAACTGCGCGGGTACTGGGAGAGGCTGACGGCCGGCGGCTCGGTGTCCGTGCCGCTGGAGAAGCAGATGTGGGGCGACGTGTTCGGCATGTGCGCGGACCGCTTCGGCGTCGCCTGGATGGTCAACATCACCGAGCGGCAGGGTTGAGCACCGGGCCCGTGGACGGCCCCGAGGTGCCGGTGACGGGCCGGGCGGCTTGTCCTCGCCCGCTTCGGGTACAGCCTCTGGAGAGGGAGACGCGCACCCGCCCGGAGTTTACTGAAAGTGATGTTTTCGTGACCCACCCCGGCGGCCCCGGCGACGGCCAGGCGGATGGACCGGCCGACGGTCCGCGGGCCGTCGCCCTGGAGATCGCCGAGGCCGTGGAGAACCTGGCGAACCTGTGGTCGCTGTCGGCGCAGGCCGCGGTGTTGCGGCTGTCGCTGCACCAACTGCGGGCGCTGCGGGCGCTGGAGGTGACGCCGGGACTGAATCTGACGGGGCTGGCCGAGCGGCTCGACATAGGGCTGCCGACGGCCAGCCGGCTGTGCGACCGGCTGGAGGCTGCGGGGCTGCTGGAGCGGGCGCTGCATCCGCGCAACCGGCGCGAGGTGCGGCTGAGTCTCACCACTCACGGACGGCGTGTGCTCGGCGACGTGGCCGAGCGGCGGGCGCGGGCGCTGGGCGAGGCGCTGGCGGGGATGGCCCCGGACGAACGGGCCGCGCTCAGCCGGGGGCTGCGGGCCTTCTTGGCGATCCGGACCGGCGAGGCGCTCCGGCCGGGGGGCGAGACACCGGAGGCGTAAGCGCGGCCGGGCGGGTTCCGTGCTTGCCGAGGAGGGCGACACGTCCCAGGTGCGAGCGCGGCCGGGCGGGTTCCCTGCCGGCGGGGAAGCGCAAGACGCCCCACGCGAGCACAGCCAGACAAGCCCCCCACCGGCCAGGAAAGGCGAGACCTCCCACGTACGAGCACAACCAGGCAGGCAGGCCCCCCACCGGCCAGGAAAGCGCAAGACGCCCCACGTGCGAGCGCAGCCAGGTGGTGCCGAGGGTTCACAGGCCGCCCGGGGTCCCGCCCTCTGCCCGGCCCCGGCGCCACGCCGCCGCGGCCGGGTCCGGGGCGTCGGTGCGCACGGCGCCCCGGTCGGACCTGGGGGCCGGCACCGGGACCGGGGACGGGATCCGGGTGGTGTGGCACAGCAGCATGCAGACGTCGTCGTCGCGTTCGGAGTCGTGCAGCAACGGCTTGAGCAGGGACTCGGCGGAGGCGTCCAGGTCGCCTTCCAGTTCCGCTCCGCTCAGCGCGGCCAGCGCCTCGGTGAGCCGTTGGATGCCGGGGTCGATGCCGAGGACCCGCCGTTCGACCAGGCCGTCGGTGTAGAGCGCGAGGGTCGAGCCGGGGGGCAGCTCGACGGCGTGCTCCTGGAACGCGAACGGTATGGGAACCCCCAGCATGATGCCCGGCCTGGTGTCCAGCACCCGCACCGCGCCGTCCGGTTCGCGCACCAGCAGGGGCGGGTGCCCGGCGGAGGCCCACACGACGGTGGGGTCGCCGGGCCGGAAGCGGGCGACGACCGCGGTGGCGTACAGGTCGGGCTGCTGGTGGCGGAGCATGTGGTGCAGCCGGGTGAGGATCCGGCCGGGCCCGTCGCCCTCCACGGCGTAGGCGCGCAGAGCGGTGCGCAGCTGACCCATCATCACGGCCGCCCGCAGCCCGTGCCCCGTGACGTCCCCTATCACCGCGAGCAGGCTGCCGTCGGGCTGCGGGAAGGCGTCGTACCAGTCGCCGCCGATGTTCAGGCCGCGCGTGGCGGGCAGGTAGCGGGCGGCCAGGGTGAGGCCCTCGACGGCGGGCAGGTCGGTGAGCTGGGCGCGTTGCAGGGCCTCGGCGACGTCCCGGTGCTGTTCGTAGCGGCGGGCGTGGTCCAGGGCGGTGGCGATCCGGCGGGCCAGTTCGACCAGCATGACGGAGGTGTCCGGGTCGATGCGGGGGCCGGGCGCGGTCAGTGTCAGCACGCCCAGCATGCGGTGCGCGGTGAGCGGGATGCACAGCAGCGGCCGGTCCGGGGCGAGCACGGAGGCGGGCAGGTCGTCGACGCCGGGCAGGCCGCCGGGGTGGCCCGCGGCGTGCTGGGCACGGCCGGTGCGGGCGGCGGCCACGGCGGCCGCGGGACGGCCGCCGCCCCGGGGCACCTGTTCGTCGTCGAAGAGCCAGACGTCGACGTCGCGGGCGTACTCGGGGACGAGCAGCTCGGGCAGGCGGCGCAGGATGGCCTCGTGGTCCAGCGAGGCGGTCACGGCGGCGCTGGCGTCGGCGAGGAACGTCAGCAGCCGGCGCGCCTTCTCCGCCTCGGCGCGCGCGGCCCGCTCGGCGTCGAGCAGCTCCCGCTGGGCGAGGGCGGCGGCGTCCAGCTCGGCGTGCAGGGCCAGTACGCCCTGGTTGGTCTCGTGCAGCTCCTCGCGGTGGAAGCGGACCAGGGCCTCCTTCTCGTCCAGCTTCCCGCGCAGGTCGTCCTGTTCCCCGCGCAGGTCGTCCAGCTTCCCGCGCAGCTCGTCCAGCTTCCCGCGCAGCTCGTCCAGCTTCCCGCGCAGGTCGTCCTGTTCCCTGTGCAGGTCGTCCAGTTGTCCCACCAGCTCGCCCGCGTCCTGGTCGGCGGTGAGCAGGGCGCCGGCCGGGTCCGTGCCGTCGGTGCCCGGCGCGCCGGAGTGCCGGGGCCAGGTGAGGGTGAGCCGGTGCGCCGGCCGGCCGGTGGGCCGTACGTCGATCTGGAGCCGGCCGGTGTCCTCGGCGCTGAGGACGAGTTCCGCGCCGCCCTCGTCGAGGCAGCGCCTGAGCTGGGTGGTGAGGTCGGTCAGGAAGCGGGCGCGGTCCAGGACCGGGGCGCCCGCGGTGAGCCGGGCGACGGCGCTGCGGGCGTGGGCGGCGTCGGCGGCCGAGCTGATGGTCCAGGTGTCAGGGGCGGCGGTCATGGGCGCAGGTCCGGCGGTCGGGGGCCAGTACGGCCACACTGGTGTCGTCGCGTACGGGGCGGGCGGCGCTGCTGGCGTCGCGCAGGACGGCCGCGGCCACCAGTGCGGGGTCGCAGCGCAGCAGGCCGGGGTCGCCGGGCGGGTTCCAGCGGCTGGGCAGTCCGTCGCTGTGCAGCACGAGCAGGCTGTCCGGCCGCCACGGCAGCCGGTGCAGCGGGACGCCGGCCGGGAACTGAGAGCCGACGATGCCGGGATGGGAGACCAGCGGCTGCCAGGCGCCGTCGGAGTGCAGGCGGGCGCCGATGTTGCCGATGCCGGCGAAGCGGAGCTGGTCGGTGTCCATGTCCATCTGCGCTACGGCGACGGCGGCGCCCCGGGTGGGCCGCAGCGCGGTGTTGAGGTGCCGCAGGATCTCCACGGGCGGCAGGTGTCCCGTGCGGTGCAGTTCCTCGACGGCGGCGCCGGAGGCCTGGGCGGCCTTGGCACCGTGGCCGAGTCCGTCGGCGAGCATCAGCGTCAGCCGGCCGCGGGTGCGCACCCAGCTCCAGGCGTCGCCGGAGTACTCGGCCTGCGCGAGCGGGATGTTGACGCCGCCCACCCGGGGGCCGGACGCGGGTGGGCTCCGCCGGGCCGCGGGCGTCTGGTCGATCCGGGCGATCGCCACGGTGCCCCGGCCGCGGACGCTGTGCAGGTCGAAGTCGCTGGATATCCGCGAGCAGGTGCCGAGGCCCGCGCCCAGGGAGGCGGGCGCGGTGGTGTGGCCGTCGCGCAGCGCGGCCTCGACGTCGGCGATGCCGGGCCCGTGGTCGAGGGAGACGAGCTGCACCGAGGGCATCTGACCGTCGGGGGCGGGGCGCTGGACGAGGTTGATCGCGATGCGGCCGCCGTCCGCGTGCTTGACGAGGTTGGTGGCGAGTTCGGTGGCCACCAGGGCGGCGACCGCGATGCGGTGGGGGTCGAGCCCGGCCCGGGCGCCGGCCGCCTCGGCGGCGACCCGCACGTCGCGGACCCGGGTCGAGTCGTGTACGGGGATGTCCCACACCCGGCTCATACGGTCCCCGGGCGGGTGGCGGGCAGGACGGTGTTCCAGGCGACGGCGGTGACGGTGGTGCCCCGGCCGGGCTCGGTGTCGATGGTCAGTTCGTGGACCAGGCGCTTGGCCCCGCTGAGGCCGAGCCCGAGGCCGCCGCCGGTGGTGTAGCCGTCGGTCATGGCCCGTTCGACGTCCCGGATGCCGGGTCCGGAGTCGACGAACGACAGCCGCAGCCCCCGGACCTGGCCGTTGTCCAACGGAGTGATCTCCACGTGCCCTCCGCCGCCGTGCACGAGTGTGTTGCGGGCGATCTCGCTGGCGGCGGTGACCAGCTTGGTCAGCTGCACCAGCCCGAACCCGAGTTCGGATCCGACCTGCCGCACCTGCTGCCGCACCCAGGCCAGATCGGCGTCCGAGCCGATCGGCAGGCTGGTCGAGGCGGCCTGGCGGGAGGTCGGTGTCATGTTCGCCCCCCGCCCGCCGGGGTGCCGAGGAGTTCCAGCGCGCGTTCGCTGTCCAGGGCGGTGAGCAGGCCGGGCAGCGTCAGCCCGAGTTCGACCAGCGTGATCGCCACGGCGGGCCGCATGCCGGCCAGCACCGTGCGGGCGGCCAGCAGGCCCGCGCTGGAGGCGATCTCGGCGAGGACGCGGCCGAGGAAGGAGTCGACGATCTCCACCCCGGAGATGTCGATGACCACCCCGGTCGCCCCGCTGCCCGCTATGCGCCGGGTGATGTCCTGCTGGAGCTGCTCGGCCATCCCGTCGTGCAGCTCGCCCTGGAGGGTGACCAGCAGGACGTCCCCCAGCGCCAGGACGGGCACCGGGGCCGCGGGGCCGGCGGGGACGCTCACCGCCGGCTCGCTCCCGCCGCCGCGGACGACCGGTCCTCGGCGTCCTGCCGGGTGATGGCGTACGCCAGCGCGTCGGCGAGGGTGGCGCGGGTGAGCACGGATCCGAGGTCGATACCGAGGTGCACGATGGTCTGGGCGATCGCGGGGCGGATGCCGGAGACGATGCACTCGGCGCCCATCAGCCGGGCCGCCGCCACCGTCTTCATCAAATGCTGGGCGACCAGCGAGTCGACGGTGGGCACACCGGTGATGTCGAGGATGGCGTACCGGGCGCGCTGGGCGACGATCGCGTCCAGCAGGTTCTCCATCACGACCTGGCTGCGCGCGCTGTCCAGGGTGCCGATCAGCGGTACGGCGACCGTGCCCTCCCACAGCTTGACCACCGGGGTGGCCACCTCCAGCAGCTGCTGGCGCTGACGCTCGATCAGCTCCTCGCCCGCGCTGAGCGCCCGCTCCATCACCACCAGCCGCAGGGTGCCCATGAGCACGGTCAGGGCCAGTACGCAGTCGCCCGCCTGCGGGGCGGCCGGGTCGGCGAACCCCTCGCGCAGCAGGGCGGCCACCGGCGGGCGCAGCTCGGCGACCTCGTCGGCGATCTGCGCCGGGCTCAGTCCGGTACGGGCCCGGGAGGAGGCCATCCGCCCCAGCTGGTCCCGTACCGTCTCGAACCCGGGCGCCGCGATGTCCTCCAGCCGTCCGGTGCCGGCGACCGCAGCGAGGGCGTCGACGACGGCCTTGCCGGCCTCGACCGCCTCGTCGCGGGAGACGGTGAAGACCGTGCGGAACAGCGCGGCGTCGGCCCAGCGCTGGGCGACCTGCTCCCGGGAGCGGTCGAGGAAGGCAGCCACCTGCCGCGCCGCCGACTCGGTCGCCGCGTCCTGTTCTCGCACCTGCATCGTCTCCTTCTCCACGGGCTCCTGCGGCCTCGCGAACGGCTCAGCTTCGGCCATTTATTGCCGTATGACAAACATTAGCGTCGGGGTCGTGGCGCGAACAACACGCGATCAGCGCCGCCCGTGCCAGTCCAGACACACCACCAGGGCGTCGTCGTCCGGGGCCGGCCGGCCCCGGTGGCCGGTCAGTTCGCGGAGGATGGCCCGGGGGACCTCCGCCGCGGGAAGCAGCCGGCTGGACAGGACCGCGCGCGTCAGCGCGGCGTCCCCGTACACCTCCCCGCCCGGGGAGGCGACGTCGTAGACCCCGTCGCTGACGAACACGAGCCGGTCGCCGGGCTCGACCTCGAATTCCTGCGCCACGTAATCGGTCTCCTCGAACATGCCCAACGGGAGTTGCGCCTCGAAGGTGACACGTTCGACCGTACCCGCGCGCAGCCGGAGCATCTGCGGTGACCCGGCGTCCACCACCCGGGCGCGTCCGGTGGCGAGTTCGAAGTCGAACATCAGCACGGACAGATAACTGCGGCCCCGGTAGTGGGCGTAGACCGCCTGGTCGGCCAGCGCGGCCTGGTCGGCGATGGGGATGCCGGCCCGCCGCGCGTTGCGCAGCGCGTTGATCGCCAGGTTCGTCAACAGGGAGGCCTCTATGCCCTCGCCCATGCCGTTGGTCACGTACAGGGTCAGCCGGTCGGCCGTCGCGGACCAGTCGAAGTTGTCCCCGAAGATCGCGTACGCGGGCTCCAGCTGGGCACCCAGCTCGTACTCGGGGCGGGAGCAGGAGCGGCCGGGCAGCAGCTGCCACTGCATCTCGGCGGCGAGCGTCAGCCGCTCCCGGCGGCGGGCCTGGAGGTAGACGTCGGTGTCCCGCTCGGCCACCACGACCTCGTGCCCGAGCACCTCGGCGATCTCCGCCAGCTCGTCCAGGCAGTCCCGCAGGTGGCCCTCGCCGGGCAGCGTCACCGACAGCACGCCGAGCCGGTCGCCGCGCACGGTGACCGGCAGGTGGGCGCGGACCGCGCCGCCGCGGGCCCGCTCCACGAAGGGCTCCTGGGCGCCGAACGCCCGGCCCGCGGGGGTGTTGTGGACCGACACCGGCCGCAGCGTGTACGGCGGTACGGAGACCGGCTGCAGCACGGCGAGGCTGTAGTCGGCCAGGTAGAGCTCGACGGACTCCGCCGTGTACTGCTCGACCAGTACACGGCGGACAGCGTCGAGCAGCTCATGGGGGGCCGCCGTGCGCAACGCGCGCTCGGCGGCGACGAATCTCTTCACGATGGTAGACACACCAATCCTTCACCGGACGCCCACGGGCTCTCGTTCAGGCGGCGTAGCCGCTCGAACGGCCCGTGGGGAACGTCCCGGCCCTCTTCGGCCAGCTCGTTCGCCTAGTACCCTGACGGTCATCCCAGTGCCTGCGAGAGTGTGACAGTGACTGCCTTCCGCCCCCGCCGCGAGCCGGACGAGGTCGCCGCGCGCATGACGTCCACGGCCGCGGAGCTGCTGGAGGTCCTGTGGGGCCGGGCGTCCACCGCGCCCGCGTCCGCCTCCCAACTGCGCGTGATGCTCGTCCTGGAGCACCACGAGGGCATCAACCTGCGCACCCTCGCCGACGCGCTCGGCTCCACGCCGCCCTCCACCAGCCGGCTGTGCGACCGGCTCCAGGCGGCCGGATTCGTCGAGCGCGAGGTGAGCCCGGCCGACCGGCGCGAGGTCCGGCTCTGTCTCAGCGGCCGGGGGCGTGCCTTCCTGTCCGATCTGCGCGCGCGCAGGGAGCGGGCGCTGCGATCGGTGCTGGAGCAGATGCCCGCGGCCGAGAGGCTCGCGCTGGTACAGGGGCTGGAGGCGTTCTGCGCCGCGGCCGCGGCGCAGATACAGGACGACGCCGCCGACGATCCCCGCGGCCAGACGGCCTGACCCCGCTGCCCCGCGGTCGGCCTCCGCGCCCTGCCGCGTCGGCACCCAGCACGGAGTGACCTCCGTTCACCGGAACCCATTCCCGACCCTTCCCCGCGCCCGTCCGACACGGTTACTCTGTTGCTTCGCCGCCATAGTTGTCAAACAGCAACTGTTGGCTGAGCTGCCGTTTTCTACCGGTTACCCCGAGCGGCGGCGACCTGCGCATATGTGGTCAACATCTCGAAGACGTGTGCGCGGCCACGAGGCGCGGACCCCCGCGGCGACCTGGCCGGACGGCTCGGAACGGGGCGGACTCCGGACGGTGTTCCGCTCAGCGCGCGGAGCGCCGCGCGGCGGCCCGGCGGACCGCGTGGACCGCCACTCCCACCGCCAGCACCGCCGCCCCGGAGATCACCGAGGAGACCGGCAGGGCGAACGCCAGGACGAGACACCCGGCCAGTCCGGTCACCGGGATCGCGGGGTGGGGGCGGCCCTCGGCCGGGGTGAGGGTCCAGGCCGAGGCGTTGGCGACGGCGTAGTACGCCAGCACGCCGAAGGACGAGAAGCCGATCGCGCCGCGGACGTCCGCCGTGGCGGCCACCACCGCCACCACGGCGCCGACGGCGAGTTCGGCGCGGTGCGGCACCTTGAACCGCGGGTGGACCGCGGCCAGGGCGGGCGGCAGGTGCCGGTCGCGGGCCATGGCGAGGGTGGTGCGCGAGACGCCGAGGATCAGCGCCAGCAGCGAGCCGAGCGCGGCCACCGCGGCACCGGCCCGGACGACCGGCGCCAGCCAGCCGGCGCCGGCGGCCCGGGCGGCGTCCGCCAGCGGGGCGGTCGCCCCGGCCAGGTCCCGCGGGCCCAGCACGCTCAGGGCGGCGACGGCCACGACGGCGTAGACGACGAGGGTGACGCCGAGCGCCAGGGGGATCGCCCGGGGGATGGTGCGCTGCGGGTCGCGGACCTCCTCGCCGAGGGTGGCGATGCGGGCGTACCCGGCGAAGGCGAAGAACAGCAGGCCCGCCGCCTGGAGCACGCCGCCGAACGTCATGTCGTCGCCGAATCCCAGCCGGTCCGCGTCCGCCGCGCCGGAGGTGAGGGCCGCCACCGCGACCGCGGCCAGCACCGCCAGGGCCACCGCGACGAGGACCCGGGTCAGCCAGGCGGACTTGTGCACCCCGGCGTAGTTCACGGCGGTGAGCGCCACCACCGCGGCGACCGCCACCGCGTGCGCCTGCCCCGGCCAGACGTACACGCCGACCGTGAGGGCCATCGCCGCGCAGGAGGCCGTCTTGCCGACGACGAAGGCCCAGCCGGCCAGGTAGCCCCAGAAGTCGCCGAGCCGCTCGCGGCCGTAGACGTAGGTGCCGCCCGAGGCGGGGTAACGAGCGGCCAGCCGGGCCGAGGACGTGGCGTTGCAGTAGGCGACCACGGCGGCGAGGGCGAGGCCGAGCAGCAGTCCGGAGCCGGCCGCGGCGGCGGCGGGGGCGAGCGCGGCGAAGATCCCGGCCCCGATCATCGAGCCCAGCCCGATCACCACGGCGTCCGGCACACCCAGCCGCCGGTGCAGTTCGTCCGGCGTCCGCGGGGTGGTCGGTGAGGTGCTCATGAGCCACTCCTTCGGCGGCCGGGGCCGTGCCGTGCGGACGTCCCGCGGGACGTGCGTGCTGTCGGGGCGTGCGCGGGCGACGCCCACGGGGCGGCCCGGCACTGGCAGACGATACGGGAGGCGGGTTGCGGGCACGTGAATACGCCGCAGGTAACCGGCGGACGGCGCCCACCCGGCACCCGACGCAGCCACAGCTCTCGCTGATGCACGGACCGTGGAGACACGCAGCTCCGGTCATATCTGCTCGGTGCCGCCGTTCCCGGTCGGCGACGGCGACGACGGGGTGCCAGTAGGCCCGCCCGCCCCGGCGAGGTCCGCGCGACGGATGCGCATCAGACCGCCCTGCATGCGCTCCGAAGACGGCCCTCGCGGTACGGATCTCCGCGAGGGCCGTCGGCGTTCGGTCTCAGTCGCTCAGCCGACCGCTTTTCATTGCACCCACGAAGGCAGCCCAACCGTCCACCGAGAACACGAGCGCCGGGCCGTGCAGAGCCTTGCTGTCCCGGACCGGAACGACATCGGCGAAGTCGTCGGAGACCTCGACGCACTCGCCACCATCCGAGTTGCTGTGGGAACTCTTGCGCCAGCTAGCGGCACTCAGATCGACGCCTCGCACGGAACTTCCTCCAAGATGGCCAGAACGAACTTTCGCGACTCAGCCGGGGACAGCGCCAAGTCGCGCATCGCATCGTATGCACGATGAAGTCGCTCGACCGACGCGTTCTCCTCGATCAGTTCGCCACGGTGTGCGTTCTCCGTGTAGGCCACGGTAACTCCGCCGGGGAGACGCAGGAACATCAGTGCGGTGCTGTCCAGGCCATGCATGCCGACACTCAGCGGCAGCACCTGCATCGTCACATGGGACCTCTCGGCCATGTCCGCCACATACTCCAACTGTCCCCGCCACTCCCCCAGCTCACGCAAGGGCGTCCGCAGCACCGCCTCCGACAGGATCGTCCGAAACGGCGGCGCGTCCTCCCCGTCCAGCAACTCCCGTCGCCCCATCCTCGCCTCGACCTGCTGCTCAAGCTCCTTCCCCTTCAGCCCACCGGCGGCCAGCACCTCCCGGGCGTACCCCGGTGTCTGCAACAGCCCCGGCAGCACGCTCACCGCGAAGTGCCACAGGCTCACCGCCTTGGCCTCCAGCGCCATGTACCGCCGGTACCGCTCACGGAACTGCGTATGGTCTCCGGCCGCCAGCTCCCACAGCGCCAGTAACAGCCCCGGCGTCCCGTAGTGCGTGTCGAGGGCCTGGACGACCTCCGGGCTGCCCAGCGTCTCGCCCTTCTCCATCTTGCCGAACAGGGACCAGTCCCAGCCGAGCCGTTCCCCGACCTGCCGCAGGCTCAGCCCGCTGCGCGCCCGCAGGGTGCGCAGTTCCTCGGCGAAGCGCTGACGTGGTTCCTGACTGCGGCCGGTGACGACGCGACGCTGCGGCATCGGGCTGGCTCCCTTCCGGAGTACTCGACGTACCTCGACGTCCTCGCGTGAAGGGCGTGGAAGGTGTGGAACGACTCCGCCCACCGGGGAAGCACCACCCCGTCCACGGCCTGGCCGTCCACCTCCGGCCCCATGCTCGTAACGCCTGTACTACGCAGCGTAATTCGCCCAGCGCAGACGGGTCGTGGTTTTCGCAGAACCGGAAGAACCGGACCGACGAGAAGGACACCGATGCCCCCCACCACGCCGAAGATCCAGGAAGCCGTCGACGCGCGGAACGCCCTCGCCGCCGCGCTCAGCCGCGCCGGCGTCCAGCTCCCCGCGATGGACGTACGCACCCCGTGGGCGGACGACAGCGAAGGGGAGGCCCGCTACGCGCTCGTACACCTCGGGGTGTGCTCCGCGCCCGTGGCCCACATGCTCGCGGACGTGATCCTCCGGGGAGCGGGCGCGTGACGGAGGACAACGGGGACGGGGACCGCACCCCGGCCGTCGGAGACGCCGTTCGCGACACCCGGCGCGGACGGGTCGGCCGGGTCGTGGGCCACGAAGGCCCCTGCCTCCGGATCCGACCGCTGGGCGGCGGCCTCGAATGGGACGCCGACCCGCGCCATCTCCGCGCGCTGAGCCAGGACGAACTGCTGAGCGCCCTGCTCGCCGAGGCGAACAACCGCAGTCGCCAGAACGTCAAGTGACCACTCCGCCCGCCCCCGGCGGGGCGGGCGAGCTGACCTGGGTGGGCCGGTCCTCGTGGAACGCGAGCGCGAAGCGGACAGCGGGGTCGGCTTCTCCGTCCGCGGCGAAGGGCGGAGTCGTCGCCGCCCCGCATCCGCCACACGAGGACCATGCCGGGCGGCCCCCGACCGGTGAGGCCCGCTTCGGCCTCACCGGTCGCCGAGAACCCGGCGAGGCCCCTCTACGGTGCGCCGGTCCGGTTGAACCCCCTGTCCAGGTAGGGGTACTGGTCCGGGACGTGGCCGTCGGCCGCGACCAGGCGGGCGATGCCGCCCTCGTCCCGCCATACCTGCTGGGAGGAGCCGAAGGTGAACCCGCCGAACTGCGGGTGGGACTCGTTGGTGTAGACGCGGTACCGCTGCCCGGGCCGGATGACCGTCCCGGGCGGGAAGGGGAAGTCACGCCCGGTGGGCTTGGCCTCCACGACCCAGCCGGTCAGGTCCTGAGGCGCGGCGCCCCGGTTGAAGATCTCGACGTACTCGTCGGACTGACCCGTGCCGGCGCCCAGGTACCGCAGGTCGGAGATGATCACGTCGGGTTCTTCCAGCGTGAACATGCAGACGACCTCGGCGAAGTTGATGCCGCCTTCGGGGCTGCGGAACTGCCTGACGATCTGGCCGTTGCGCTTGAACCCGCTCAGCACCGCCCGGTACTGCTTGCCGTCGATCGTGACGGGCTGAGGGTGGACGAAGGTCTGCAGGTCGACCAGGTCGTCGTCCGCGGGACTGCTGTTGGTGGTGTTGGGCGTCTCGTTGTGGTGGAAGTCGAAGTGGAGATCGGTCGTGCTGCCGTCCTCGAACATGACGTTGATGGCGAGCCGGACGTCGAACTCGCTCGGGCTGACGTTGGTGGGGACGTTGCGGTGGACGAAGGTGCCGACGACGAACTCGGTGCCGTCGAGCTGGACGTCCGCGGCCGCGCCGCGGAACTGGTATCCGCTCTGGGCGTTGTTGCTGCCCCACCTGATGTCCGCGGTGCCCAGGCCGTTGACCGGTGAGACGGCGGGATCGGTGGACGGGAAGACTCCGGAGGTGACGACGGTGGTCATGGTGTCTGGCTCCTGCTCTCTCAGTCCTCGTCCTCGATGACCTCGGCCTTGAGCTTGGCCGGGGGCGCGGTGCCGACCTGGGCGACGCCGTCGGTGTGCCGGCCGGGCCGGGCACCGGCACCGTCGACGGCTTCGAGGCCGCAGGTGTAGACGATGCAGTCCTTGTCCTCGGCGCCGGTGTTCAGGTGCACGTGGTAGATGAAGGTCAGGGTGCGCCCGTCGTCGCTCACCTTGGCCCGGACGGGGGGCAGGCTGCCGCCTGTGGTCTGGTCCATGCGCTTGTACTGGGCGCCCACCGTGCCGTTCCAGCGGAATCCGGTGGGAGCGGTGAAGACGTGCTCGCGTTCGCCGGCGTCGACCGTCTCGCTCCAGTTGGGCGTACGCACGCAGATGTTGATGGTCGTGCCCAGGCCCCCGGGGGCGTCCTCGACGCCACCCTCCTGCCACACCACGAGGTCCAGCTTCTGCGCGCGGCCCTGTTCGTAACCCCAGTCGTAGCCGTTGGCGTACTGGTCCTTCTCACCGCGCGCGCCGTCGCGCGGCGGGTCGGCGTACGGCCGGCCGGCGAGGGCGTCGGCGCGGCCCTGTTCCTCTCCCCGTTTGTAGGCTTCCTTCTTGGACTGCACGTCGGTGCTCATCTCCGAGTCCTCCTGGTGGTGATCGAAGCGTGCAAGGAAAGGGGACGTACGTGCGCCGGTCGCCGTCCCCGCAGGCGGCGGGCACGGCTGTGAACAGCGCGCCGCGTGGCGCACCGCACGCGGAACGCCACGGGAGCTGTGTCCGGAAGGTGCGCGGGACGTCACCTGCTGCTTCGGACGGGGCGTTCGCGCGGGCACTACGACACGCGTCTCACCGTCGTCCGGGTTCATCGTTAGCCCAGTCGCGTGGGTGGTATGCCGCCATTCCCCCGTTCGGCACGCTGGATCGATTCTGCGTCACTGGTTTCAGTAGAACGGAGGCATACGAAGGCGCACGGATGCAGAGCGCGGCAGCCTCCACGCTCCGCCGAAGGAGTGGGCGCCACCCGTCGGTCGCCTCGCCGGACCCCCGCCGGCCCACCGCTGCCCGTGTCGGGCCACCGCTGCCCGTGTCGGGCCACCGCTGCCCGTGTCGGGCCACTGCCTCCGTCCCGGGCCCTGCCTCCGTCCCGGACCACCGTCGCCCGCCCCTCGCGGCTGCTCCCTCGTGCGGGTGGAGCGCTCGGTGCGCAGCCCCCGCGGGGCCGGCCCGGCCGGTATGCAGGGGATGTCGACGACAGGCTCGGGAGGAGACGGACATGCGGGAGACGAGGCCGGGGCGGTGGAAGGCGCCGGGAGCCACCGGGGTCGGGGCACGCCGGTGCCGGGTGGTGGCGGCGTGACGGCGAAGACCACGGTCCGGCGGCGGGACCGGGTTTCCCCGGAGGGCGGACCGCTGGGCACGGCGGTGGGCGACGGGACCGTCGGATGCTCCGGGGACGGCGGGCCCGCAGCGCGAGGACAGGTGGCCTTCCCCGCGGACGTGGCCGTGGGGGGCGGGGCCGTCTTCATCGCCGACCACGCCAACCACCGGGTCCGCCGGATCGACGCGTCCGGCAATCTGACGACGGTCGCCGGGGACGGACTGCGCGGTTTCGCCGGGGACGGCGCGGACGCGGCGCGAGCCCGTCTCGGCTTCCCGGCCGCACTCGCGGTCGGTCCCGACGGGGCGGTCCTCGTCGCCGACCAGTTGAACCACCGGATCCGCCGGATCGATCCCTCGGGCGTCATCGACACCATCGTGGGAGACGGCTCCCGTGGCGGTGACGGCGACGGCGGCCCCGCCGGCCAGGCGCGGCTGGACGCCCCGTGCGCCCTGGCCGTGGACGGCGCCGGAACCCTGTACATCGGTGAAGGGGGCGGTGCCAGAGTGCGCAGGATCGACGGCGACGGCGTCATCGGCACGGTCGTCGCGGCGACCGGGCGGTGCGGGAGCTCCGGTGCGGCGGCCGCCGGTGAGGCGTTCGTGCCCGCGGGTCTGGCGGTCGACCCGGCCGGGCGGCTGTACATCGCCGACCCGGCGGGCCGCCGGGTGCTGCTGCTGGGTACGGACGGGACGCTGCGGGTACTGGCGGGAGCACCGGACGGCAGCGCCGACGCGGCGGCGGTCGACTGGACCGCTCCCTGCGCGGTGGCGGTCGACGCCCAGGGGGCGCTCTACGTCGCCGACCTGAACGGACACCGCGTGTGGCGACTGGCCCAGGGAGCGGCCGAGGTCGTCGCGGGGCCGGACCCGGGGGTGGCTGAGGCGGCTGAGGCCGGTGCCGCGGCCGACACCGCCCTCAGCACCTCGCTGGCCTATCCGTGCGGCCTCGCCGTGGATCCGGCCGGGCGGCTGCTGGTGGCGGACAACCTGCACCACCGCGTCGCGGCACTGCCTCTTCCCGGCACCTCCTCCCAGGACACCGAAGCCTCCCAGGACGCCGCACCGGAGAACGACGAGCAGCCGGAACCGGTACCGGAGGGGGAACCGGCACCGGACCGCGGGACCGGGAGCACGCAGGGCGGCGACGGTGGTGCCGCCCCCGCGCCGGCCGCGCGACTGCTGGTCCGCCAGGAAGTCGGAGTGGAAGTGGCGCGCGGCGCGAGCGAGATGATCCATGTACGGGTCTCCTCCACCGGCCCATGGGCCCCGGGAAGAGTGGAACACCGGTTCACCGCTCCTACGGGTTTCGTCTTCGACGGCCGGGCGACCTGCGCCTATTACCGCGCGGATCGCACGGTGCTCCCCGGGGGGACGCCGGACGCGACGGTGCGAGACGGCGGCAGGACACTGGCCGTCACGGACGATCCGCGCTTGAACACCCCCGGCCATCCGGCGGCGGCCCTGGTCTACACGCTCGGCGTCCGGGCCCTGACGGACGCCGGGCCGGGCCGGTACACCGATGGACGGGCGGTGATCTCGGGCCAGCCGGAAGTGCGCCTCACGGCAAGCGTCCTCGGAGACGACGACATGGAATAGCGAGAGCGAGCGGCACCTTGAGCGGGCCTTGAGCCGCCTGTGGCGGGCCATCCGTCACACGCGGCTCTTTGCGTCCTCAAACTCATCATGCGCAAGAAAACGTTTTTGTGCCCCCCGGCTCACCCGTACGATGGTCACAGATTGCGATACACGGGGTACGTTGAGTTAGCGTTCGGGACGTGTCCACGCCCACTCTCCCGAGGCTCGGGCCTCCGGGCCCTTTCCCCCACGCCCCGCTCGTCCGCCCCCTCGACCGGAAGTGGCTGCACTACGCGTTCCTGTCCCGGTGCGGCCGGCAGGCGCTGGTCGCCAACCTGTCCGTCCTGGGATCCTCCACCGGCACGGTGTTCGCCGATCCCGGCGCCCCGGCCACCGGCCGGCGCAGCGGCACCGGGACGGCGGCCGAGGGACAGCACATGGCGATCCTCCTCGCGTACGGGGAGGAACACGGCTGGAGTTCCACCCAGTTCAACGCCCATCAACCCGAAGTGCCGTGGTCGGCCTTCCGGCTACCGCATCCGCGCGGCACGCCCGGAGCGTTCCGGGTGGCGGACCGGAGGGCGTCGCCGGCGGTCGACGTACGGCTGACCCGGACCAGCAGGCCCTGTACCTCGCAGTGCGCGCCGTTCGGCGAGGACGAGCACCTGCGGTGGCAGTCGGAGCCCGGCGTGCTGGGCACCGGCACACTGCGGCACGGCGACGGCACCACCACGGAGGCCGATCTGCTGGGCTACCACGAGCGGGTACGCGGCCGCTGGTCCTGGCCCACGCTGGGGGGCTGGGTGTTCGGGTTCGTCAACGACCCGTCGGGCCCCACCGACGCCGCGCCACCCTCGGCGGTGGTCTTCACCTTGCTCCAGCCCGCGCGCCCGCGGGGCGCGGCCAACGGGTCGGTGATGCTGTGGCGCGACGGGCGCATGATCCGTCACTTCCCGCGTCGCAATCTCCAGGTCGCGGTCAGCGGCAGCCTGGACCGTGACCGGGTGGCGATGGTGCCGCCGCTGGCGGACGTGCTGGGGACCCCGCCGACGGCCGCCGTGCCCGGCCGGCTGCTGATCACGGCCCGGCTCGGCGACGACCGTCTCGTGCTTGACTTCCGCTCGCGCACGGCGGGCCGGATCGCCAACCCGTCCGAGACGAGTCTGCACCCGTTCAGCGTGCACGAGACCCTCGGCCCGTGCACGGTGGAGGGCCGTGTCGGCGGGCGCCGTATCGGCTTCCGCACCGGGGGCATCGTGGAGTTCGCCGGTGGTGCCCATGACTGAGACCGCGCCCGCGTTCACCGGCGCCCGGCTGCTGGACGAGACCGTCGCCGCCCTGTCCGACCGGGCGCCGGCCATCCTCGCCGCCGCCGCCGAGCAACTGCGCGGCATCCGGCTCGGCCTGCGCTTCAACGACGGCAGCCACGCCACGCTCACCGCGCGGCACAGCCGTATCCTCGTACGGCGGGAGCCCTGCCCGGACGCCGACGTCGAGGTCGCCTTCGACAACCGGGCCATGAACCTGCTGTTCGATCTCCAGCGGCCGCCCGTCGACCAGGTACTGCCCGACAGCCTGGACGTCCGCGGCTCGCAGGAGGACACCCTCGCCGTGTGGCGGGCCTTCACGCTGCTGTCCCGGCGTGCGGCGGGACTGCGCAGCATGCAGGAACTCTGGGGCGCCTACCGGGAACAGGCGCCGCAGCTGTGGGGCAGCGCGGTACCCGCCGCCCGGGAGCCGGCCGGTGACCCGGTCGACTGGACGGCGCTGGACTTCCTCGCCCGGCGCTCCCCCGAGGACGCGCCCGCACCGCCCGCGCTGACCGGCGACACCACCGTCAGCGCGCCGCGCCTGCTGTGGGACGGCCGCACCAGCACCAGCTGGTCGCTGGAGGAGAACGTCCGCGACGCGGACCTGATGGAGATCATGCGCCGGTGCCGCGCCCGCACCAACGAGGAGATCGAACGGCTGCTGCCGGACCGTGAGCCGCGTGCCGAGCTGTACGACCTCATGCGCTCCTATCCCGCCCGGCAGGGCAAAGGCCTGCGGCCCACCCTGACCATCGCGGCCTGCGCCGCCTTCGGCGGGCGCCCCGAGGACGCCGTACGCGCCGCCGCCGCACTGGAGCTGTTCCACAACGGCTTCCTCGTCCACGACGACATCGCCGACGAGTCCACCCACCGGCGGGGACTGCCGACCATGCACGAGGAGCACGGCCTGGGCCTCGCCGTCAACGTCGGCGACGGTCTGAACCTGCTCGCGGTCGACGCCGTGCTGTCCAACCTGGAAACCCTTGGCCTGGTGCGCACGCTCGGCCTCATCCACGAGGCGATCCACATGTGCCGTGAGTCCCTGGAGGGCCAGGCCATGGAACTGGGCTGGATCCGCCACGACGTCGTCCCCGAGGCCGACGACGCCTACTTCACGATGAGCACCAAGAAGACCGGCTGGTACACCTGCATCAGCCCGTGCCGCATCGGAGCCGTCTGCGCCGGCGTCACCGACCCGGCCGTCCTGGGCCGCTTCGACGAGGCGTTCCGCCTGATCGGCGTCGCCTTCCAGATCCAGGACGACATCCTCAACCTGGTCGGCGAGGAGGCCCTCTACGGCAAGGAACCCCTCGGGGACCTGCTCGAAGGCAAGCGCACGGTGATGCTGATCCACCTCTTCCGCACCGCGTACCCCCATGAGCGCCCCCGTCTCCTCGACATCCTGCGCCAACGCCGTACCGACAAGACCCAGCAGCACGCCGAGGAACTCCTCGCCGCCATGGGCCGGCACGGCTCCGTCGAGTACGCCACCGACCTCGCCGACCGGCTCGCCGCCGAAGGCATCGCCCGCTTCGAAGAAGACCTCGCGGTCATCCCCGAGAACGAAGGAAAAGCCGTTCTGCGGCAGATCGCCCACTACGTCACCTCAAGGCCACTGTGACCACCACGACGACCACGCCCCCGTCCGACCCCACCGCCACCGGCCCGCTGACCCCCACCGACCACCGGGCCTTCGCCTTCCTCGGCCAGGTCAACGACTGCCTGCGCCGGTGCCTGTGCACCCTGGCCAGGCACGGTGTGGCCGTGCGCCGACGCGACCCCGAACGCGCCCGCGTCCTGCTCGACACGGTCCGGCCATGGCCCCTCTACAAGGGTGGCCAGTTCCTTTTCGACCTCATGGAATGGGAGGACCTCATGGTCGACGGCGACCCTCCGCCCCTGATGCCCGCCGAGCGGATCGTCGCCGCCTGCACCCTGCCCGTCCAGTGGCTCGCCGCCACGACGGCGGAGTCCCCCACGGCGGCGGCAGTGGTCCCGGGCCGGCGCACCGCCGCCGCCCTCGACCTCCCCCTGCGCCTGCTGGCCGCCACCGCCCGCACCGCCGCGCTGGGCGCGGCGCAGGACCTCACCGACCTGCTCGGCGAGCCCACCACCCAGGCCGGGACCGACGACGCCGGACACGACACCAGCGCGCCGAAGCCCGGCGTGGACGACACGGATGCCGAACTGCCGTCCCTGGAGGCCGGTTTCTACCTCTACGAGGACATCACCCTCGGCGCCCTCGCCGTCCTCGGCCCGCTCCTGGGCGACCACGCCCCCACCGGCTGGCCCATGGAGCCGGTCACCGGCCGCGCCGGTCCATGAGCGCGGCCGCCCCCAAGCCCGCCACCGGCGGGTCCGCCCACGCGGACGCACCCATCCACAGAAGGGACACCCATGGCCACGCAGACCCAGGCCCCCGTCGAACCGGGGTCCGAGAACAAGCTGTACATCCTCCAGCAGGGCATCGTCGAGGACGCGCCGGGCGGGGTACCGGCCCACCTCAGCTTCGGCGTCCTCAGCACCGTCCCGCACCCGGTGAACCCCGGCGACCTCACCATCACCCTGAAGGCGCCCACGGGCTTCGTGTTCACGGGCTGGCTCTCCTGGGCCTACCACGACGTCAGCACCCTTCAGGCCAAGGGCAACCTGGAGACCACCCAGGGCACCCTCGCGGACGGGGGCCGCACGCTGACCTTCACCCACAACCCGTACCTGAACACCAACCAGGAGTGCCTCGGCTACGCGGCCCAGGTCACCGCCACCGACGGCGCGACACCGGGCCGCTACACCGACGGCCAGCTCAAGGTGGGCGCCGCAACCCCGATCAAGCTCAAGGGCCGCGTCCTCGGCCCCGACGAGGACTGATCCCACCACACACGGGCCGAACCGTCGGCGGTTCCGGCACTCACCGGAACCGCCGACGGACAACGCAGCCAAGAAAGGGCTGAGGCATGTACGAAGCAGGAAACACAGCGGCGGGCCGCGACAGGGGCACCGCCGTGCCGGTGCCACGGATGTGGCGGAGGCCACGGGGGGCGTGGGGACTGGTGGGGCTCGTCGCGGCGGTGCTGCTGGGGACGTCGTTGCCGGCGAACGCCGCCGCAGCGCAGGGACAGCCCGTCGCAGCGGTGCAGGCGGCCCCGGCGGCGGTCGACCCGGAGTGCGTCCAGCCGGGGAACGCCCGGCTCAGTCCTCGGTTCTACTGGCGGAACGTCTTCGGCGTCCGGTTGGGTGAGGGCGTGATCCACGAATCGTCGTCGCCGAACCCGTTCGGTGGGCGGATCGCGCCGGGGTCGACGTTCACGTTCAGGTGGCGTCCGGAGACGACACGCAACCCCGTGGGTTCGCAGTACCACATCCACCGGGTCAATCTGGCTTCGGTCATGGCGGTGGCCGATGTCGAGTCGGTGACGGGGCCGGGCAGTTTCGCCGGGACGACGCTGAGCGTCCAGGAGACGCCGCCGCACAAGCTGGGGGACACGGTGGTGAGGTTCCGGATCAGGCCAGGGACGGAGGGACGGACGGCCACCCTGTCCTCGGCCGACCACAGCCTGACGACGAGGTGGCTGTTCACCAACATCAACAACCTCTGGGAGAACTCCGGAAGCATCTCCTTCACCGTCGCCAGCCGCGCCAGTCTCGGCTGCACGTCGTCCTCGGTCCTCGGGTAGCGGGACGATGAGGTGACGCGTCGGTCGGCGTGCCGCCGGCCGACGCGCGGGGGTCGCGGCCTTCTCGCCCCCGGCGAGGGTGCCGGTGCCGGTGCCGGTGCCGGGATACCGAGGCACTGCTGCCGGACCGGAGCCGGGGTGCCGAAGTGCCGGGGTGCCGGGGTGCCGGGGTGCCGGGGTGCCGAAGTGCCGGGGTGCCGAAGTGCCGAAGTGCCGGGGTGCCGAAGTGCCGGGGTGCCGAAGTGCCGAAGTGCCGGGGTGCCGAACGAGGGCAGCGCCTTGCTGATGGCGCTCGATCGGGTCCCGACCGCCCGTCGGCCCCTGCCGGCACACGGTGAGGGCGGGACCCGAAAGCCTCGGCGAGTATCCGCAGGCCCCGGCTCGGCGCCGCACCAGGCGAGAGGTCGCCAACCGCGGCCGCGGTGCCTGCTCACGCGGATCCGTCCCTCGCCGGAACGGGTCCTCGGCCCGTTGGCCCGCGCATCCGGCACCAGGCCGTGCTCTGCGCGCTGAAACGCTTCGGCTCCCCGGCTCAGACCCGCGAGACCGGACCCCGCAGGCTGATCACCGGGCTTCGCCCGAGGCCCCGCGCATGACCGAGCACCTCTTCGCGGACATCGTCACGGTGCTCGACGAGCAGCCCTCCCCGACCGCATACGGCTGCCCATCCCCCGCTGGGCGTCCGACGCCGACCGTTGGGAGAAGCACCTCGGCCGAGCAGGTCCTCGCATCGCTCGGGCCCAGAGGTTCACGACACCGGGCGGGGCCACGACACCGGGCAGGCCCGCCGGCCCACCACTTCGCTGCTCGCCGCACGCGCCGGCTGTCGGCCGAGTACCCGGCCGAGGTTCCGGCGTGGCCGTCACACACCCCCATGCCGCAGGCGTTTCTGTCCAGCCGGAGCCACACCGTGCAGTCACGCCTGCCGGAGCGTCAACTCCGCAGACAGTCAGTTCACCCTGAGCGAGGGTGGGTGCGGGAGGTGCACCGGCGGTGGTCGGCCATAACGGGCCGGGCGGGAGAGTGCAGCGAGGCGTGTGTGATCGGAGAGGCTTGCCGACGGCGCCGTGCATGACGACGTGGCGCGGATTGCCCCGCCGCGGGTATCACAAACCTGCCTCGCGGGGTTGGCCGGACCCACTCGCCCATCACTTCACGTATCTCTCGCATCACGCTGTCCTTACGCGGTGTCTCGGCACCGCCACGGCGCGCAGCGTGCGGCCCGTCAGCGGTGCGTACCAGCAGCGACGCCCCTGAGGAGAAGAACCATGGCCACGCCTCCAGCTGCTCCGCTCCGTGTCACCCTGGTCAACGGCGGCTTCGAGGAACCCCCGGTGACCAATTACGAGGTCCTGCCGGACGCCTCACAGACGCAGGCGGCCAAACGGGTCCCGGGCTGGCTCACCACCGCCTCCGACCACATGATCGAGCTGTGGCGTTCGGGCTTCAACGGTGTGCCGGCAGCCGAGGGCACGCAGTTCGCCGAGCTCAACGCCAACCAGGTCTCCACGCTCTACCAGGACCTGCCGACGACGCCCGGTACGAGGCTGTACTGGCGGCTGTATCACCGTGGCCGCCAGGGGGAGGACACCATGGCGCTCGACATCGGCGCGCCAGGGTCCATGGTGGAGCAGAGGCGCTTCACCGACGGCAACACCGCCTGGGGTTACTACACCGGCACCTATACCGTTCCGGCGGGCCAGACGCTGACGCGCTTCGCCTTCCGTTCCATCTCCGCCGCCGGTGGCAACCGCGCCCTCGGCAACCTTCTGGACGGCATCTTCTTCGGTACCGCTCCCTACGTGCTGCTCGCCAAGACCGCGATTCCGGCGGGGCCGCTGGAGGTGGGCGACGTCGTCACCTACCGCATCACCGCCAAGAACGAGGGAGGCGGCGAGGCCGAGAACCTCGTCCTGACCGATGTCGTACCGGAGGGGACGACGTACCTGCCCGGGTCCCTGCGCATCGTCGACGGCCCGAACTCCGGAGCGAAGAGCGATGCCCGAGGTGATGACCACGCGTACTACGACGCCGCGGCGAACAAGGTCGTGTTCCATCTCGGCAACGGCGCTTCCGGCGTGGCAGGGGGCAGCCTGCCCAACACCGGGACCCAGCCTGCGGGGACCACGGTGGAATACCGGGTCACCATCGAACGGGCCAGCGGAGGCAAGCAGATCCAGAACACCGCCACCGCCTCCTACGAGAACCGGCTCGGCGACCGGCCGGAGCCGTTGACCTCCACCTCCAACGAGCAGGTCACGCAGGTCAAACCGGCTGCTGATCTGACCGTGACGAAGGCGGTCGACGAAACCACCGTCACCGTCGGCCAGACGGTGACCTACCGCATCGCCGTTCGCAACACGGGGCCGAACGGCGCCACCGGCGTCACCGTCACCGACCAGCTCCCCGACAACCTCACCTTCCTGTCCGCCGACGGCACATCCGGAAGCTACGACCCGGCCACCGGGCGGTGGGCGGTGGGCGACCTCGCCGACGGCGCCACCGCCACGCTCGTGCTGCGGGCCAAGGCCACCACAGCCGGCCTGATCAGCAACACCGCCACCGCCGCCGCCAACGAGAAGGATCCCGACACCACCGACAACACCGACACCGTCGCCGTCTGCGTCGAAACGGCCCCCTCCTGCTGCGACCCCTGCTCCGCCGAGAAGTAACCCTCGGGTGTGTGCCGGGCGGGCTGCTGTCACGACCCGCCCGGAACTCGCTGCCAGGCTGGCCGGATTCGAGTCGCACATCAGGTCATGGCGCCGAGCGCTGGCACACGGGTTCAAGCCCCTTCATGAGGGGCTGAGCGCCGAGATCGACCATGCCACCGGCATCTGGATCTGGGAAGAGTCGGTGATCGCCGGATTGGTGCAGACGCCGGAGTACGCCCGACATGTCATCCAGCGGTACTCGGCGCTGCTGGGCGGAGCAGACGATGTCGAGGCAGCCGTCCGCTCACGGGTGCAGCGCCAGGAATGGCTGTACCGGTCCGGGCACAAGCTGCACGTGTTGATGTGGGAGGCCGCGTTGCGGTCACTGATCTGCCCGCCCTCGGTGCTGGCGAGCCAGCTCGACCGCCTCAACGGCGTGATCGGCATGGACACGGTCGAGCTGGGTGTCATCCCCTTCACGGCACCGTCAAGATCGTCCCTGGCAACGGTTTCTGGGTGCTCGACGACCGACTGGTCGTCGCCGAGGACTGGCATGCCGAGCTGTGGCTGGACGACGCCGACAACATCACCCTGTACAAGAAGATCTGGAAGGCCCTCAGCGAGTCGGCGGTGTACGGGGCCGACGCCCACAACGTCATCGCATCGGCCCGCCGATCCCTGAACCCACGGTGATGGCGTTTCGGGCGTGCGTCCAGGACGAAACTCATCATGAGCAGGCGTGGCTCCAGCGCATGCGGACCCGCACCTCCGTTGAAGACGGAAGGCCGCTCCCCTGGGCAGTCAGGAGGACACTCGCAGCGTCAGGATGTGCGGTCCTCCAGCTTGAGGGCAGTGATGTCCGCGCCGTGTCGCTCAGCGTGTGCTGCGGCGAAAGGCTCGTCGTCTTCGACGACTTCACCGTCCACGACCTCCCCTTCCCTCACCCGGTGCGACGGGTCCGCCAGTGGCAGGCCGGCGAGGTGCTTCTTGAGCCTCTTGGCCATCGGGAGGTAGGTCGCCAAGGTGAGCCCACCAGAGACGGCAGCCCCTACGAGGGGGATGGCCTTCGACACGGTCGTCGCGAAGGACTGCGTCGTCATCTTGACACCGAGGTAGCCCGCGACCTTCTTCACCATGGGGTAGACGACCCCATGGGTGAGTGCCTTCTTGGGCAGCGTCTTGGCGACGTGCTCCGCCATCATTCCCGCGACTTTCCCCACCGCGGCGTTCGCCGACTGGGTGCCGAACATCACGCCGAAGAACAGCGTGAGCACGCCCTTGGTCGCGTCATCGACGTCATCGCCCTCGCCGGAGAACAGGTCGGGCCAGCTGTAGAGATAGGCGAGCTTCTGCGCGATGCGCAGCATGTGGCCGACGTACTGGGCCGTGTCGGCGGGCACCGTGGCGGGAAGGGCGAGGATGCCGGGTATCCCGGCGGCGGCCGAGAGGGCGCTGACTTTGGCGGTTTCGTAGCGGATGGAGTCGTTGGCGACCTTGTCGAGGAGTTCGACAGTGATGCCCGCCGCAGCGGGAGTCTCTTCTATCGCTCGCCGGATCTCGTCCTCGGAGCAGTGTCGAGCCAGCGCACTTCGGAGGTACGCCTCCCTGTGGATACGCACGCCCGGAAGCTTCGCTGCCGCCAGCAGCACCGTGAAGAAACGCGACTCCGCGTTCTCGACCTCTTTACCCTGCTTCATGGCAGGAACTTACAGTACCTCCGAGCTGCAAGGACCGGCATGCGTCAGCTCCGTTGAGACCTCGTTATGTGCGGGACGGTGGCGTGAGAGCCCACTCCACCACGATGACGATCGTCCCCCGGGGAAGGCGACCCCGGTCGTGAACCGAGCGCCTGTGGGCGGACGTGACTGCCATGGCCGCCTACGCCGACGCGGGCACCCGGCGGGCAAGGCGCAGGTGCTGCTGAAGGTGTGCCGTGGAGACGGGACGCGCAGGGCCCTCGGCAAGCACACGCCCGCCGGAGGGCCCTGCGATCGGCACCAAGTCTGTCAGCGTGCCGCGACGTCTACGAAGGCGGCCCACGCCGTGGGGTCTACGGCGAGTGCGGCACGGGTTATGTCCTTCGAGTAGCGGACGTGAGGGCCGGCCGGATCGCGCCGGTCCGTCGCACCGGCACAGGTGCTGGGCCGGGGTGTGGCTCAGCGGGGCAGGATCTGGTCCGTGGCGAG
The DNA here is from genome assembly GCF_042430725.1 of Streptomyces cinereospinus. Classification (NCBI taxonomy): domain Bacteria; kingdom Bacillati; phylum Actinomycetota; class Actinomycetes; order Kitasatosporales; family Streptomycetaceae; genus Streptomyces; species Streptomyces cinereospinus. The sequence goes on from NZ_JBHMCY010000039.1 coordinate 25,548, forward strand.
TCGGGGGTCGATGAGTATCTTGGCGTGGGTCTCGGGGTCGGCCAGGGCGGTGAAGGCGGTCTCGACTCCGGCCAGTCCCACCCGGCCGGTGACGAGGTGCGAGGCGTCGAGGGTGCCGTCGGCCAGGGCGTGGAGGGTGTCGCGGAATTCGAGCGGCGTGTAGCCGACGACGAACCGGAGGTCGAGTTCCTTGTTGACGGCGAGCGAGGGCCGGATCGCGTCGGCGCCCATGCAGACGCCCACGACGACGACGCGTGCGTGCAGGGGGGCTTCGGCGAGGATGCCGTCGAGCATGCCGGGGACGCCGACGCACTCGAAGACGACCGGGCGCTTCGGGCGGGTGGCACCGACCTTGTCCAGGGCACGCCAGGCGGTCCACCAGGGCAGGGGCAGCCTGGCCAGGCCTTCGAGGGCGTCGATGCCGGCGTTGTACTCGTCGGGCATCGTGGTCATGAAGCCGTGCCCGGCGGACGCCGTCTCCCAGGGGGAGTCGACGGCGGGGTCGACCACGACGTCGGCGCCGCACTTCGCCGCGAGCGCCCGGCGGCCCGCGGAGTAGTCGCTGGCGATCACGGTGCCGACGCCGCGGCTCTTCAGTACGGCGATCACCGCGAGGCCCACCGGTCCGCAGCCCAGGACGACCGCGACGTCCTTGCGGGTCACCTCACCCCGGTTGACGGCGTGCCAGGCCACGGCCATGGGTTCGGTGAGCGCGGCGGCGTCCGGGGACAGGCCGTTGGGCACCGGAAGGGTCAGTGCCTCCTGGACGACGACGTGTTCGGCGTAGCCGCCCGGGGCGTGCGCGGAGAGACCGATGCCGTCGACCTGCCGGCCGCGTCGTACCAGGGGCACGCTGACCACCGGCGTTCCGGGCTTGAGCCGCCCGGTGCCCCACGGCCCGTGGTCGACGACCTCGCCGTAGATCTCGTGGCCGAGGACCACGCTCTGGTCGGAGCGCAGGTAGCGCGGGTAACCGCACAGCTTCAGCACGTCCGCCAGCTCGTCCCCGTGGTGGCGGGCGTGCAGGTCCGAGCCGCAGATGCCGCACCGTTCGACCCGGACGAGCAGGTGGCCCGGACCGGGGCGCGGCGTCGGCAGGTCGGTGAGTTCCAGTCGCCCCTGCGTGAGGGCCACGGCCTTCACGAGGCGTCCAGGGCCGTGGCGGGCTGCCGGCCGGCGGCGCCCGGCCGGGTGGTCAGGTGGTAGGCGTCCGGTTTCCAGCGGACGGCCTGCCGGCGGTAGGTGAAGGTCCAGTCGGGGTAGATAGTGGCGTTGCGGCCGTTGGCGTCCTGGTAGAAGGTGCGGCAGCCGCCGGTCTCCCACACGGTGGTGGCCAGCTTCCGGTCGAGCCGGGCGTTGTAGGCGTCGTGCGCCCGCCGGTCCACCTCGATGGAGGTCGCGCCGGCGAGGTCGAGCGCGCGGACGGCGTTCTTCACGTGTTCCACCTGGGCTTCGATCATGTAGACCATCGAGCTGTGCCCGAGGCCGGAGTTGGGGCCGAGGAACATGAAGAAGTTCGGGAAGCCCGGCACGGACACACCGAGGTAGGCACGCGGGGAGCCCGCCCACACATCGCTCAGCAGTGCGCCGTCGCGACCGCGCACCTTGTCGGCGAAGGGGATGTCGGTGACGCGGAAGCCGGTGCCGAAGATGATGGTGTCGACCTCGCGTTCGGCACCGTCGGCGTCGATCACGCTGTGCTCGCGGATCTCGCGCAGGGCCTTGGGGACGAGTTCGACGTGCGGTTTCTGAAGGGCGGGATACCAGGTGTTGGACGGGACGACGCGTTTGCAGCCGAGGGTGAAGTCGGGGGTGAGGGCCCGGCGCAGCGCCGGGTCGGCCACCTGCCGCTCCAGGTGCTTGCGGGCGACGGTCTCCAGCAGCCGCATCAGCCGCGGCTGCTTGGCGAAGCCGAGCACCAGCAACTCCTTGGCGGCGTACGCCTTGGCGCGCTCGATCCGCTGCCGGCCGGGACGGGACCGGAACCGTGCCCGCTCGGCGTCGGTGATCGGCCGGTTGTCGTGCGGGGTGATCCACGGGGCACTGCGCTGGAAGACGTACAGCCGGCCGGTCCGGTCGGCGATCTCCGGGACGTACTGGATGGCGGAGGCGCCCGTGCCGATCGACGCGACCCGCTCGCCGGTCAGGTCGTGGTCGTGGTCCCACCGGGCCGAGTGCATGATCGTGCCGCGGAACCGGTCGATGCCGGGGACGTCGGGGAGCTTGGGCTCGGTGAGCGGGCCCACCGCGCTGACGAGTACCCGGGCCGTCCAGGGCCCCTCGCTCGTCGTGACGTGCCAGAGCTGCGCGTCCTCGTCCCAGCGGGCCGCCTCGACGCCGACACCGGTGCGCAGGTGCGGGCGCAGCCCGAACCGGTCGGCGCAGCGCCGCAGGTAGGCGTGGATCTCCGCCCGCGGCGAGTACGTGGAGGACCAGTCCGGGTTGGGCGCGAAGGAGAAGGAGTAGAGGTGGGACGGTACGTCGCACCGGCAGCCCGGATAGGTGTTCGCCTGCCACACGCCACCGACGTCGGGCGCGCGCTCCAGGATGACGAAGTCGGTGAACCTCGACTCCAGCAGGGCGTGCCCCAGGCCGATGCCCGAGAAGCCGCCGCCGACGACGAGCACCTGTGCGTGATGTGCCACGGTGTCCTTCCCTCGTGTGTCTGTCGTGCGTGTGTCTGTCGTGCGTGTGTCTGTCGTGCGTGTGTCTGTCGTGCGCGCGCCGGTCGTGCGCGCGCCGGTCGTGCGCGCGCCGGTCGTGCGCGCGCCGGTCACACGCGTGCCGGTCGTGTCTGCGCCGGTCGCGCCGATGTCCGCTCGTGTCATGCCGTGGTCTCGCGGGCGAGCATCGCGTCGCGGTCGGCCTCGACGAAGCGGGAGGTGAGCAGCATGCCGATCGCCGCGACGGCGAAGGCGAGGGGGACAGTGATCATCATCGCCGTCTGCAGTCCGTGCGCGGAGGCTTCGGAGGCGGACGCCGAGCCCGCGGCCAGGGAGTCGGACAGGGCACCGACGAAGACGGGTCCGGCCGCGCCTCCGAGGAGGTAGCCGATGGCGAACATCAGGCCCAGCGCGCCGGAACGGTGCTCGGGCCCGATGACGTCGGACACCGCGGGCACCGCCGCCGCGAGGTAGACGATGCCGAGCAGGTAGCCCAGGCTCAGGAACACCAGCAGCTGCCACAGGGCGTCCTGGCCCGCCGCGAGACCTCCGAGGGAGAAGACGGCCGCCCCGACGAGGCTGAGGGCGGCCACCCTGACCCGCGCCGCGGGAGATCTCCTCGCCGCCCTGTCCAGCACCCGGCCGCCCGCCAGCAGACCGACGAGCCCGGTGACGCCGACCACGACACCGCCGACGGCACCCGCGCTGACCAGACCGAGACCGTAGTAGCGCTGGAGGACGGGGGTGAGGAAGGTGCCGATGGCGTAGGCCGCGAAGTTGTAGCCGGCGAACGCGAGCAGCATCCCGTACAGGGAACGCACCCTCAGCAGCGACAGCAGGCTCTTCCGGCGGTCCCCGCGCGGGGCGGTGGCGTCCACGCGCGTCGGTTCGGCGGCGCCGCGCTCCGGCTCCCGCAGCCGCAGCACGAGGAATCCGACCACGAAGCCGGGCACGGCCGCGATCAGGAACGGCGCCCGCCAGCTGTCGAAGGCGACGGCGAGCCCGCCGGCGGTGAAGAAGGCCAGGAGCGTGCCGATCGGGAAGCCGAGCATGAACAGGGAGTGCGCGCGGGAGCGGCGCTCGCTCGGGTAGAGGTCCGACAACAGTGACCCGGTGGCCGGCGCGTAGCTGGACTCCCCCACGCCCACGCCCACCCGGGAGGCGAGGAAACCCCAGAAGCTGGTCAGCACGCCGCCTGCCGCCGTGGCCGCGCTCCACACGATCAGCCCCCAGCCCGCGACCGCCCTGCGCGCGGCCCGGTCGGCGAGGCGCCCCAGCGGGACGCCCGCGACGGCGGCGACGAGGACGAACGCGGAGGCGAGGACGCCGACCTCGGTGTCGCCGAGGCCGTACTCGTCCTTGATCGGCTCCAGTACGACCGAGGGCAGAGCACGGTCGTAGTAGTTGAGCAGGTTGCCGACGAAGAGCAACCCCAGTACGTAACCGGCCGACGAGCGTGAGGTCGTCAGTGTGCCTGGAGGCTTCGGACGCTGAAGAGCCACGGGAGAGATCCCTTCGCCGATGAAGAGGGCTCTGGATGGCACCCGGTACAAGGTCGCCGTGAGCTTCGGCACAGTGTGGACGCGTCGCATGCCGAGGGCTACGGAGACTCAGCCAAGGTCGGCGCACCGACTTTGTTCCCAGCGACAAAGGAGCGGCCTAAGGTGCGGCCATGGAGAACGAGACACCGATGGCGTGGCCCGTACGCCGGCGGATGCCGGACCTCACCACCCTCGACGAGCCGGCTCGCGCCAAGGTGACGGCCGCCGTCGAGCGGCTGCGCACGCTGCGCGAGGTGTTCGGGGACCGGTTTCTCGCACAGGCGCGCGAGCACGTTCCGGGCTACTCACCCCTGTCCGACGAGGAGATCCGGGCCTCCGCCCGGCGGTTCATGGACATCCTCCTCGCGGAACTCTCCTCCCTGCGCGTGCCCGACGCCGCGCTTCGCGAGGTCCTCGGCGAGTACGCCGCCGAACGCGTGGCCCGGGGCGTCCCGCTCGACGCCGTCTCCATCGGCTACCAGCTGGGCTCCCGCGAGATGCTCGCGCTGCTGGACCAGGTCGCCGCCGACGTGGACCTGCCGCCCGGACTCCTGCTCGCCGTGCATGACAGCACCTGGGAGTTCGCCAACGAGGCGGCGTCGGTGTTCGCCCGGGTGAAGCACCGGCTGGTCCTGGAACAGGCGCACTTCGACGCCGAGCGCCGGTCGGCCTACGCGGGCGGCGTACTCGGTGGCGCGTACCCGGCCGAGCGGATCAACCGCGACGCGGCCGTCTTCGGACTGGACCCCCAGGCGCACCATGTCGCCCTCGCCGCGAGGGCCGCGTCGGCGGCCGAGGCCGACGCGGTCCGTCGCGCCATCGCCCGCGCCGTGCACCTCCCCCCGGACCGCCTGCTGCTCGCACAGGTCGGCACGAGCCTGGGCTTCATCGCGTCGAAGCCGCCGGACGCCGTCGCCGGTCACCTCGTCGCGGTCGGTCCCGCGCTCCCGCTCGACCGGCTCGCCGACGGGTTCGACGAGGCGGTGCTGGTACTGGAGACCGCCGAGCGCTTCGGGATGTCAGGCATCGTACGGCTGCCCGACCTCGGGCCGCGCCCCCTCGTACTGGCCGGCGGGCGCACCGCCGCCGGTCTGGAGACGCGGCACATGACGGCACTGGACGAGGCGGGCCGTTCGCGCCACGAGATGGAGGAGACCGCACGGGTCTACCTGGAGTGCGACCAGCAGGCGTCGCAGGCCGCCCGGCGACTCGCGGTCCACCCCAACACCGTGCGCTACCGGGTCAGCCGCTTCCAGCACCTCACCGGCCTGGACCTGCGGTGCACGGAGGACCTGGTCACCGCGTGGTGGCTGCTGAACCGGCGGCGCACCGCACGGCAGCCACGTGAGGCCTGACGGGGGCCTCGTCTCCGCGGACGACCCGCGCGACACCGTCCCGACCGTGCGGCCGGGACGGGCCTGTCGACACACGTCTGCCCCTGACACCTGGCCAGGGGCAGACTCAGCGCCTCATCGGACAGCGAAGCCGACGAACGCCGTCCAGGCCGCCGCATCGACCGCGAGGCCCGCGCAAGTTATGTCCTTGGAGTCGCGCACGTGGACGACGTGAGGACAGACGGCGACCTCGACGCATTGCCCCCCGTCTCCGGTGCTGTAGCTGCTCTTGACCCAATCCAGTTCGGGCTCAACGCTCATGTCTCTCCCAGCAGCTTCTCTACGTATGCCAGTGACTCACTCGGCGTGAGGGCCTGCGCTCGAAGGATCCCGTAACGGGCCTCAAGCTCCCGGACCTTCGACTGCCCTGAGTAGAGGCGGCTGTCGCCTTGCACCTCCGCATAGGCGATCCTCCGCCCTTCAGGTGTATCGATCAAGGTGAACGGGCCACCCAGTGCGCCGTGATCCTCTCGACTGACCGGCATGACCTGGATTTCGACGTTCCGCATATGACCGATGAGCAGTACCTGCTCCAACTGGCCCCGGAGTACGTCCTTACCCCCGAGAGGCCTCTGGAGCACGCACTCTTCCAGGACGAAGCTCACCAGCGGCGAGGGCTTACGCGTAAAGATCTCCTGCCTCGCCAGACGTGCGCTCAACCCTTGCTCGATCCGGTCCTCGTCAAGCAGGGGGCGACGAACGGAGAACACTGCTCGGGCGTACTCCTCCGTCTGCAACAGGCCAGGTACGGCGTACATCTCGTACACGTGCAACCCAACCGCCTCCCCCTCCAACCGCGCCGCGTCCCGAAAGAACGCCGGATACTGAGCCCGAGCCACCTCCTCCTTCATCTCCTGGAGGACCCCGCCCGCGTCCAGCACCTCGTCCGCCTGGTCGATGAACCTCGGCGGCGGCACCCGGCGTCCCTGCTCGTACGCGGCGATGGTCGACACCGAATAGCCCGTCAGCGAGCCGAACTCGGGCCGCTCCATGCCCGCCCGTACCCGGAACCGCTTCAACTGCCGCCCGAAGACCCGCAGGACCCCGGAGCCGGCGTCCGATTCCGGATGCCGCCCCTCACCCTCGCCGCCACCGGACGCCTCCTCCACCAGCCCCGCCGGTTCACTCATCCCCGTACCACCTCCCTCGGCCAACGCACCCCCGCGCCGACCGTCACGCTCCGTCCCGCCCACACCCGCACACCGGCCACATACAGCAACCCTCCGTGTGCGCGCCGTATCTGGTCACGCTAGGGCGCCACCGGCACCGTGAGCCACATGAACAGCCCCATCTCCACCCACCGGGTGCACGCCCCCGGCGCCGACGCCGAAACCGCCCACCCCCTGCACGAGTTCGCGATGGCGTTCACCTCCTCCCCGCGCGGCGCCCGCCTCGCCCGCAGGCTGGTCTCCCACCGGCTCGACACGTGGGGACACCCGTACGGCGGCCGGGTCAACGACACCCTCACGCTGATCACCGCCGAGCTGGCCGCCAACGCCGTACGGCACGGGCATGTCGCCGGACGGGACTTCCACGTCCGGCTCACCCACGGCACCGACACCGTGCGCGTCGAGGTCACCGACACCCGAACCGAACGCACCCCTGTGCTCACCGATACGGAACCGCCCGGCGACGCGGAGTCCGGCCGGGGCCTGCTGATCGTCGCGGGGCTGGCGACCCGCTGGGCCGTCGCCCCGCGCGACGGCGCGCCCGGCAAGACGGTCTGGGCGGAACTGCGCCTGCCGTGAGACGCACACGCCCCGGGCCATCGGGAAAGCGCCGGTCCACCTCGTTGCGTCAGCCGTCGTCAGAGAGCGTCCCGGCGCTTCGTCGCCTCCGCGCGAATGCCGGGGGCGTCAGGGAGGCCGGCCCGTTCGTGCAGGATCGCCTGGGCGAACAGGGCACTGGTCAGGGCCGCTTCGTAGCGGCCCCCGAGCGCCGCGGCCTGCGCTCGCCGCAGCTCTACGGAGGCGTCGATGGCCTCGATCATTCGATCGGTGGCCCCTTCGACATGACTCGCCGCCGCCGCGCGGGTGTGCAGCACCCCCGCCAGCGACTCGACATGCGCCTGCTCGTCGAGATCCCCGAGCGAGTGGTAGACCGCCAGGGCGTCGGCGGCGGTCCGCTCGGCGTAGACCCACTGTTTCGCCCGCGCGAGCAGCGCCGCGAGATTGCCCAACGCGTGCGCGAGGTCCACCGGGCGGCCCTCCGGGTCGGACCGGCGGATACGGACCGCCTCGACCGCCGCCTCCAGTGCCTCCTTGATGTTGCCGGCCGCGCCGTGCCTGGCGGCCAGCGTGGTGAGCGCCACAGCCAGGCGCGGCCGGTAAACGCCGTGCAGGGTCTCGGCCAGGGGGCGGTGGGCCTGCACCGCCTCCACCGCGGAGGCCAACGCCTCGGGGTGGAGACCGTTCGCAGCCTGCACGATCGACAGGTTGACGAGTGCCGAAGCCAGCCGGACGCCGGGATTGGAGGCGTCCTGGGCACGGCCCGGATCCGTCTCGACGAGGCCGCGCAGCAGCTCCACCGCCTCCACCACGGGGGCGAGCGCCACCGCGGGCCGACCCGCCCTGACCAGCGCGGACGCCTGGTGGTTCAGGGCCTCGGCGTACTTGAGCAGGTGCGCGTCGGGGTTCTGGTCGGACAGGCGGCGCAGCACGGCCACGCAGCGCTCGGAGGCCGCGCACGCCCCGTCGAAGTCGCCGAAGCGTTCCCACTGGAGCGCCAGGTTACCGAGGGCGGTGGCCAGTTGCGCCTCGTACAGCACCGGGCGTGCGGCGGCGAGCTCTTCGAAGATCTGTACGGCCTCCTGGCCGGCCGCGAGGGCCTCGGCCCTGTGCCCCCGCTCGGCCAGGTCGGCGCCGAGGACGTCGAGCGAGAGCGCCAGCTCGGGCAGGTGGACGTCGCTCTGCCCGCACAGTTCCCTCCGCACCTCGACGGCGCGGCGGATCGTGCTCAGCCCGCGGTCCCGCTCACCCGTCTCGTCGAGCATGACGGCCAGGCCGTGCAGGGCCCGGCCGAGGTCGGCGAGATGTGTCTGACGGCTGTCCGCCACCAGCTGCTCGAAGAGCCCGGCCGCCTCCTCGGCCGCTTCCCGTGCCTCCCGGCGGCGCCCGCTGGTCTTGAGGTGGTAGGTGTAGCGCAGCAGCAGGCGGGCGGTGGTGGCCGGGTTGACGGACGCGTGCCGTTTGGCACTGCTCAGGGTCAGTTCGCTGGCGAGCACCGCCAGGTCCGCGAGAGCGACGCTCTCGTCGGGCAGATGGCCGAGGACCAGGCCCACGGTGTGGTCGTCGTCGTGCGCCTGGAGGCTGTCCAGCAGGGTCCGGGCGAAGGCGCGCGGGTTCTCCAGCTGGGGCGCGACCTCCATGCCCAGGGGGAGCATGCGGTCGATGTCGTGGGCGAGCAGCGCGGCGACGGCGCGGACGGCGACCGGGTGGCGCACGGCGGCGCGGCCGAGGACGGTCAGAGCCCGGCGGGCCTGGCCGTCGTCCAGCCCCGCCAGGGGGGCGGTGGCCACCTCGGGGAAGGAGGCCAGGACGTGCGAGACGTGTTCCTCGCCGAGCCGGTCGGGGCGCAGGGGGTGCAGTCCGGGGCCACCGTGGAGGACGGCCGAGGCCCAGCGCAGATGGCGGCGCAGGAACGACACGGACGCGCCCTCGAAGGTGGGGGTGCCCGACAGCAGGGCGAGCGCCCCCTCTTCGGTGCCGGCACCGAAGAGGGTCGCGACCGCGACGAGCGCGTCCGCGTGCAGCGAGGTGTCTTCGGGGAGCCCGTGGACCGCCAGCAGCCGTCTCCAGTACCGGCGTTCGTGGGCGAGTACCCGGGCCACCGGGTCGGCAGAAGCAGAAGCAGAAGCAGAAGTCGAAGGAGCGCTGTCCGGCGGCTCGTCCTGTTCGAGCAGCGCGACCATGGCGGCGGCGTGGACGTCCAGGATCCGGTCGTAGCGGGCGGTGCCCAGGTCGGCGGGGATCACCGCGGCCTCGGGGCGGGTACCGGCCAGGTGTGCCGAGAACTCCCGGGCCGCGCCGACGAACTCGGCCTGCCGCTGCGCCTCGGACGGCACCAGTGGGGCGAGGCGGTGCTCCGGCATGGCGGCGAACAGGACAGCGACTCGGTCGTCGGCGTACTCGGCGAGCGGGCGCTGCCATTCCCCGCCGGCCCGGCTGAGCAGCAGCAGCCGCAACGGTCCGGCGTCGGCGTCGCGGCGTACGCACTCGGCGGCCAGGACGAGCAGCTGCTCGGCGCGGGCCTCGGCATAGTCGAGGACCAGCAGCATGGGCGCGGTGCAGCGGGCCAGCACCGCGAGGTCGTCCGGCGCGCAGGACTCGTCGACGAACCCCGCCAGCCAGCCCCGCTCGGCGGCCTGCCGGCACAGGTGCAGGGCGAGACGCGTCTTGCCCTGGCCGCCGGGCCCGGTGACCAGACGTACGGCCGATCCCGCCGGTCCCGCGCACCAGGCGTGGAACTCCTCCTGCTCGGTCTCCCGGCCGTGGAAGGGGACGACGCCGTACTCGGCGCGCAGCAGCATGCTGGGGACGGGCTCGGGGGGCAGTTCCTCGGCGGGCAGCAGAACGCGGTGGGCGAAGGTCTGCGGGGTCAGCTCCGCGAGTTCCGCGAAGAGACGCTCCAGCCGCAGGCTCTGGTAGTGCATCCGCAGGTACTGGCAGCGTTCCAGCCTGGCGAGGTCGTCGGGCAGTTCGGCGGCCGAGGGCATCCGGATGCGCCGTCCCCGGTCGACCAGGACGGGAACGACGCTGATGTCGTGCTGGAAGGCGTAGGCGAGTTCGCGCCGGACCCAGTCCTCCGCCAGCTGGATCCGCGAGGTGCCATGGGCGTCGGTGACGGTCAGCCACTCCGGTCCGATCACGGCGATCAGGACGGAGGAGCGGGCGAGGCCCTCGGGGATGGCCTCGGTGAAGTCGGCGGACAACTGGATGGAACTGCTGGCGAAGAACACCTGCTCGTCGCCGAACCGGTCGGCCAGCAGGCGGTGCAGCAGCGCCGCCTCCGTCTCGCAGTCACCCACCCGGTAGTTGACGAAGATGCCGGTGGGCACAGGTGCGGTCATGCGGACGTACGCCGGGACGCGTGGCGGGTGACGACGGGCAGCAGCTCCGCGACGGCCGGATGCCGGCGGTGCCGCGACAGGGCCCGGACACAGCCGCGCAGATCGGTGCGCAGGGTGGCGGAGTCGAGGCCCGGCGCGACCGTGAGGACCTCGCGCAGCGTGGCGCAGGCGCGCTCGACGTCGCCGGCGCCGAGCGCGGCGAGCGCGACCCTGACCTCGAACCGGGCCCGCGCGCGGTGGGCGTGGGCCGGGATGCGCCGCGCCTCGGCGCCCAGCAGGCCGAGCGCCTCGTCGTGGTGGCCGAGCACCTGGAGGCACCAGCCTCTCGCCATGGCGGCGGGATCGGCGACGTGCCGGGTGCCGTAGTGACCGCTCCCCCGGCCGGCGGCGTAGGCGGTGCCGAGGGCAGCCCCGTCGCGCACCGGACTCGTGACCGGCCCCGGAGACGAGCCGTGGGACGCAGCCGTGACCGGACCCGCGGCCGGGTCGGAGAACGCCGGGGAGGAGAGCAGGCTGTACGCGTCGTCGAGCGCCCGGCGGCAGCGGAGGTCGTCGCCGCTGAGGGCGTGGCCCTGGGCCAGGCGCAGCAGCGCCCGCACCCGGGTGGCCGGGGAGGCCGGGAAGCCGGCCGCGGCGGAGGCGAGGTCGACCGTGGCGGCGCCGTCGTCGCAGTAGAGGGCGAGCAGCGAGCGCCGCAGGACGGCGTTGGCCTCGATGTCCGGTGAGCCGACGTGCCGGGCGAGGGAGGCCGTGGTGCGCGCCCAGCCGAGGGCGGACCGTTCGTCGTCGGCCTCCTGGCACATCCAGGCGATGAACTCCGCGTAGCGGCCCGCCAGGGACAGCAGGTGCCCTGCCTCGGGGGCGCGGGCGTGCGCCGCCATGCCGCGCAGGGCCCGCACCTGTGCGGCCGCGCTCTCCAGTACGGCCCCCGGGCCGGCGCTCTGCGCGGTCGCCCGCAGCCCGTCCAGGACGGTGGTCAGCGCCGCGATGACCGAAGCGGCCGCGCCGTCGGTCAAGGTGGCGGGTGGTGCGGGCAGGACGGTGTCGTCGGGTGCCGCCGCCGCGGGCGCCGAACCCGCGGCCCCGGCCGCGCCTCGCGCCGCGTCGCCGGGCCGGCCCGCGCCGAGCGCCGCGAGGAGACCGCCCCGGGCGCCCAGCGCCGCGTCACAACTCGCCGCCAGTTCCCGGGTCGGCGTGCGCAGGCCGTTCTCCACCTTGCTCAGGTGCCCCGCTGAGTAGTGCGTCCGGGCGGAGAGGTCCGACAAGGAGCACTGCTGTTCGCTCCGGTACCGGCGCAGTCGCGTGCCGAAGGATTCCACGGTGCGCTCCCAGGTGTTGCCCGTTGCCGAACGACAAGGCTAGCGGGCAACCCCTGGGCACGCGTCCGGTACCGGCCCATCCTGGGAGAACTGTCGATCACCGCTGCGGGTCGCCCGGGCAGGGCGGGAGCCTGCGGAGTGCCGGAAACCAGCCAACGGTGAGCACTGCCTTCACCACGGGAAAGGCGCAGGTCGTATGGGAACCGGAGCACGGACCGCGGGCACCGCCGCACCGGAGGGCGCTGGGGGGAACAGGATGCTCATCCGGGACCAGGACTACGTCTTACTGAAGGACGGCCGGATCCTGGCCGTCCACGGCCACTGCCACCCGGCCGGACACCTGGTCGGGGAACTGGCCTTCGTGCCGTCCACCGCGGGCGGGTACGCGATGTTCGGGTCGCGGTACCGCAAGGCGTACGTGGCGGACGGGCGGGGGATGTCCGAGAGCGAGCGGGAGCTGGTCCGTTTCCCGACGGGCACCTGCTTCGACCACGCGCACCCCTTCTCGGCGAAGTCGATCGTGCCGCTCTCCCAGGTGGACCTGCATCTGTCCGCTGCCGTCGACCCGCGCACCGACACGGTGCCCGGCTCCTTCCTGCGCCGCTACGCCGAGTCGCATCTCACCGAACTGGCCCGGATCCTGGGCGACACGCTGCCCGCCGGCCCGCTCGGACTCACGGGATCGGGCCGCCTGCTGCTCGGTGACCCCACCGTGCGGAGCATGCACGACTACGACGTGGTGTTCGACGTGGGCCCGGAGGCCGCCGTCCGTATCGCCCGGCGCCTGTCGGCCCACGGCCGCGCCCATCCCGAAGCCCGCCTGCGCGAGCACGGCAAGGACTGGCGGATCCGGCTGCGCACCCGCGCCGGCATCCTGTGCCCTTTCTTCCGCTACGAGGACCCCGCCGACGCGCCCCTCGCCGGCCTCGCCGCGGCCCGCACCCTGCTGCGGAACGTGACGGTGAGCGGCCGCGTGGTGGCGGACGCGCACGGCGCGTACCTGCCGACCCTGCTCGGCATCGTCCCCGAACAGGTGTCGGCCGCGCTGCCCGGTGAGGTGGCACGCCGACTCCCGGTCCTCGTCAGTCACCTGCGTGACCGCGGCGACTTCCACCGGGGCGACCGGGGCACGTTCACCGGGGATCTGTGCCACCTCAGCACCTCGGCGGGCGACTTGGTGGTCCTGTCGGTGGTGGACGGGGCGGACTCGCGGCTGGACGACCCGCCCTGGCGACTCCCCGGCCGCCCCGTGCCTCCGGCGGCCCGCCGATGACCCCGCTCTCCCCGGATCTGGCCGCGCGGGCCTGGCGGCAGGCCGTGGCCGACAGCTGGGGCGAGCGCTTCGGGGCGGTGGACGTGACGTGCGAACAGGTCGGCCTCCGTTCGCTCGGCAGCGTGATCGAACTGGTTGCGCCCGCCCCCTACACGTCGGCCCAGGCACTGCTGCGTGCGTTCGGCCGATCCGGTATCGCCCCGTACCTGCCCGTCCTCACCGGCCCGTGGCCGGGCGGCAGGCTGCTGCTCGGTCCGCTGGTCGAGCGTCACCCGGGCGGGTTGCTGATCCTCGACGGGGTCCATCGGTGTCTGGCCGCCCTCCGGCAGGGCCTGGACACCGTGTGGGTCTCGGTGCTCACCGCTGAGACCCATCCGCCTCCGGCGGGACCGCCCGTGCCGCTGGCCGAGGTGGCGCCTTCCGGCTCGGCGCGCACCCGGACCCCGTTGTTTCGGCACACTGGTAACCCCGATTTCCGACCGTCCGATGTCTTCCTGTCCCGGGCGCAGACCTCTGCCCGGCGGGAGATCGAACGCCTCCGCGGTCCCTAGGACGCGACCGTCCTCGCGGACCGCGGAAACATCGAGCAGAAAGCAGAGAGAGGCCCCCATGACCAACGCCGACTACTCCTGGGACCAGGAATCGGATCTCAACGACGAACACCTGGACGCCGCCGTCGTCCCCCAGCGGTACGCGCTGACCGCCCCCCAGGTGGTCGTCAACGGCGCCAGGGAGATCCTCGTGGTGGACCCGCACCCGGCCGGCACCTGGGACACCTGGATGTTCCCGTACGCGTCGCTCATCCTCACCCGCGACGAGCTGGCCGCCGCCCCGGACGGCCCGGACGACGGCACCGGCCCGGTCCTGGCCCTCACCGAGGGGTCGACGTTCCGCGCGCTCTCCGAGGCGCTGGGGCAGCTGCGCGTCGGCCACCAGGACGCCTACGTGTCGGCCATCCAGACCGGGGTGAACAACGTGATCGCCGATCTGAACGGCACCTGGAGCGGGACGCCGTTCTACACGAACTACTCCCTCAAGTTCTCCAGGACGTCGAACAGTTACACCGCCTACGAGTTCAGCTACTTCCTCAACCGCGTGACCGCGCTCGATCTGGAGCTGCCGCACGTGTGGGTCGAGCCGTCCCGGCTGGCCGAGGAACTCGCCCGGTCCGAGACGCCGTTCGGCCGCACGGTGTCGTCCAACGTGGCGGACGCCCTGCCTGCCATCCGGTCGAGTATCTGACCCCCCGGCGGGCCGTGGGGTGAACAGAGAGTGAGCAGATGACCTACCAGGTCCTGACCGACGAGAGCCCGGGGAAGATGCCGCTCCCGGTGCCCCCGTCACAGGTGTGGATCATCTCGACGCTGGAGATCGCCGTCTCCTGGCAGGGGGATCACCACCTGATGCTCGTCCACCCGAGCTATCCGCTCGCCGGACAGCACAACAGCCCGCCGCACGACGAGGGGTACTGGGCGCCGCCGTTCGTCGCCTACCCGGTCCCGATCGAGTTCTCGCCGCCCACGACGGCCGGATCCCTGCTACGGCTCGCCACCGAGGCGGCGGACCGCATCGACATCGAGCGGGACCTCAACCACCTCGCCTACCAGATGGGCCTGCGGGACACCCACCTGCGGCGACGCAGCCCTTTCCTGGAAGTGAAGGTGTCCCCGCGGTCCCCGAGCATGGTGAAGGCGTACTACATCCTCCGGCACGGCCTGGTGGGCGTGGACGCCTCCAGTTGCCGCAACCTCGCCGACCCCGAGCAGCGGCGCGGCTACGTCTTCCTGCCGCTGCGCGACTACCTGACGGCGACGGAGGTGCGTCCCGGCGAGGAGCATGGCCGCAGCGAGCGTTGGTTCCTCGGCAAGCCGCTGATGAGCAACGTCGAGCACGTCCTCCAGGAGGAGATGCGCCGGCTCGTCATCAGCGAGGAGGGCCTCGACATACCGTCGGAGCTGTTCCACCGCGAGGAACGCGGTGTGCTGTGCGTGGTGGACCTCGCCGGATACGGGACCGCACTGCGGTACGCGTTCGAGCACATGCACACCTTCTCCACCACGGCGGACCGGGCACAGGACGAGTTCCGCAGACGGGTCGCGCACGAGCTGCACACCATGCTGGGCGACCTCGGCACCACCCAGGCCCAGTTCGCGGGCGACGGATTCGTGGCCGCCTTTCCCGAGCGGACGTTCCCGAACACCACCGCGCTGATCACGAACATCGCCACCCGCTGGGAGTCCCTCGTGGGCCTCATAGAGCAGTTCAACGGCTCCATCCGCGCGCCCGAGAAACGTGTCGGCACCCGGATGGTGCTCCACCAGGGCTACTACAGCTACGGCCGGATCGCCGGCACCCGCAGTTTCGCCGCCGCCTTCGACGGCACCGCGGTGATCGAAGCGGTCCGGCTGGAACAGGGACTGGCGACGGCCTCGAAGGAGAGGAGTGCACCCATGTTCGCGTCGCTTCCCCGGCGATCGCATCTGATCGCGGTGAGCGGGCAACTCGCGGAGCAGGTGAAACCGCCGGAGTCGGGATCGCCGTTCGGCAACTGGACGGCGCTCGGCGAGACGACCCTGACCGCCAAGGAGTACGAAGGCGACGCCTTGATATACGAGAGGCGGGCGGCGGAGACCGAGCGGCCGTCCTCAACGGGAGGGACACCGTGACCGCGACCCCAGGCGGCGACTCCGCGACCGTACCCGCACCAGTCCCCGTATCCATACCCGCGGCGGACGGGGAGCCCGCACATCTGCGCTTCGTCGAGGAGGCCGCCGCCGTGACCGGGGACCTGCTGGCCGGCACAGTGAGCGCGATCCGCGCGGGCCGGCTGGGCCGCGGGCTGTGGCACCCCACCGGCTTCGCGACCTTCGACATCGCCCACGTGCCCGCGCTGGGCCTCGTGCGGGTCCACTTCTGGCCCGACGGGCTCCGCCGGGGCCTGCCGGGCCACCCGTCGATCCACCAGCACTGCTTCCGGCTGTACTCCCGCGTCCTGGCGGGCGAGTACCGGGAGTCGCAGTACGGAGTCGTCGGCCCGGGGCTGCACGACACGCGCGGGGTGCCGTTCGGCGCGCGGCGCCTGCGCGTCTACGAGGTCCGGCCGACGAGGGTGACGGGCAAGGACGAGGTGCACGAGACCGGCGAGGATCTCGACGTGGTCCCCACCCTGCGCGCCGCTCGTTTCCCGGCCGGGACCTGGCACGAGGTCCCGGTGCGCACGTTCCACGCGACGCCCATCGCGCGCGACCGGTTCTGCGTCACACTGGCCGTGCTCAGCCTGCCGGTTCACGGGGCCGCCGACGTCCTGCTCGGCCGGCCGGGCGGGGGCTCCTCGGTCAACGTACGGCGCGTGGTGAGCGAGGGCGAGAGAGAGCTGATGTGCCGTCAGTTCGTCGCCGCCGCCGACGCGGCCGCACCGGACCCCGGCTCCCCGGGCCCGGCTTCCCCGGACCCGCGATGACCGGCCCGGGACCTGACAGCGCGGAGTTCCGCGCCTACGCGGGCCGGCTGCTGGCCGACGCCCGCGAGGAGGTCCGGCAGGCCGACGCCAAAGCGTCCCTGCTGCTGGCCGGGGC
This sequence comes from Streptomyces cinereospinus, assembly GCF_042430725.1. Taxonomy (NCBI): domain Bacteria; kingdom Bacillati; phylum Actinomycetota; class Actinomycetes; order Kitasatosporales; family Streptomycetaceae; genus Streptomyces; species Streptomyces cinereospinus. Next base: position 42,381 of record NZ_JBHMCY010000039.1, read on the forward strand.
GGGGGTCGCGCTCGGGGCGGCCCTCTCCGCGACGCTCACGGGCCGGCTGCACGCCCGGCCCGTGACCGACGCCGCCGCCTGGCTGTGGTGGGCGGGCGTGTGCTCGGCGACGGCGGGGGTCACGCTCCTGGGCTGGGCCGTCTGCCCTCGCACCCGCCGCACCACGCCGGCCACGACGCATCTGGTGAGCTACTTCGGCGATGTCGTCGCCCAGCCGAAGGAGGCGCTGGAGGAGCGGCTCGTCAGGACGCTGCGGACCCCGGCCGCCTCCCTCGTCGACCAGATCTACGAGGTGTCGAGGATCGCCGCCACCAAGTACGCCCTCGTCCGGCGCGCGCTCCTCCTGTTCGGCGCGGCGGCCGTCCTGTGCGCCGCCGCCCTCCTGGCGCACCTGGTCGGATAGGCGGGCTCCTCCCTCCGTCTGCGGTGCCGGAACCCGCTGATGCGGCCGACGGTCGGCTGTGTCAGCCATCCCGCGCGCGCTGCGGGACACCTGGTATCCGCGGCTCCCCTCAGCCCTGCCGCTCCGGCCGCCTCCTCACGGCGCGGCGACTCGGTGGCCCGCCCCGGACCGCACGCCGGGAGGAAGGCCGGCTGAGCGAGACACCCACACCGTTGGACGACCGGTCAGCCACGGAGCGTAGGGGGCTGGACCGTTCCGGGTTCCGTGGTGGACCGCGTCGGGGCAGCCGGCGAGAGCAACTGGCTCAGTGTGGCATACGCGGGGGCGCGGCAACTTCGGAACGATACGTTCCGTGCTGACGAGTGCTCATTTGTCGGCGTTCTCTGGTAAGACTGCTGCGCATCACGCTTATCGGTACGAGGCCCGACCGGAGCGACCCACGGGGGGTGGGTCCGTAGGGCTACTGGCCTGCCGGCCTGCCGGCCATGGACTGAGTACCGGGGACGCAAGGGGGCTGGGCGATGCATTCCGTTTCTGGGTTCCGGCAGTGGCTGCTGGGGAGGCCGCAGTTAGTGGTGCGGATGATGCGCCACCTCGAGAAGGCACACAGTCCGGTACTCCTGAACTACCCCGGTGCACCCGCCCCCGCCGCACGTCGGCGACCGCCGGGCGCACGGCTCTGGATCAGCCGGGCTCCGGAGGAAGCCCTGCACGTCCTGTGCCTTTGCGGCCTGAGTGTCGGCTGCTCGCAGCTCGTGGAGCTGGGCCAGGGGGATTTCCTGGAGGATCCGGATCTGGACCAGCTCGTCCGGATGCTCGAGATGCTGCCGCCCGAACTCGCGCAACTGGTCGTGTACGGGTTGACGTTCGCGACGCACCTGCCGGCTCACCGGTTCACGGAGAGCCATGGCGAGGAACTCCGCAGGGCGGTGGCCGTCAAGGGAGAACCGGTGGCGGCCGACGTCTGGGAGCGCCCCTCCTGCACCCCGGCGATATGGGGTGAGGAGACGGAGGCTGGAGCGGCGGCCGGCGAGGACGCCGACTCCACGGCGAGGGCTCAGGCGCCGAGTGTGCCGGCCCCCGACATCCTGTCGCTGCGAACCACCGGGCTTCGCGAGGGAGCCGCTGAACTCGCGCACCGGCTGGAGGCGTTCACCGCTGCGATCAGGGACGGACGGCAGCCTGCCGGACACGAGGCCTTGCTGGGCGCCGTGACGTCCTGGATGCGGGAACGGCAGTTCCTCGCCGAGGCTTTCGCGGAGGCGGTACCCGCGGCGGCCGACGGCGCGGAGCCCTCCGACCCCTGGGGTCCGGATCTCGGCTGGGTCGAGGCCGCGGCGCTGACCGAGCGGCTTCGCGAGAAAGAACGGGAACGGGGGCGGATCGCCGAGGAGATCGCCGAGGTGACGCAGGCGCACGACGAGGCGGTGGGGTTGCTTGAGCAGGCCGTCAGTGACCTGATGCGGAAGACCCTCGTCGACCAGGTCGCGCAGTTCGAGCGGAAGCTCCGTGAGCTCCGTGGTGAACCGGTGGCCGACACCACGGCATCCGAGGCGGAGAGCGACTCCGCGGCGGGCGCCGGTACGGACCGTGTCCCTCCGGACGAAGGAAGCGGCGAGACGGACCCCGGCCCGGCTCCCCAGGACGAACTCCCCGGCCCGGGAGGCGAGACCAGTCCGCACGGCGCGGACGACGGGGTGGGCGGACGAGGCGGCACACCTGCGTCTCAGGACGGGGGAACCGGGGATTCACTCAGCAGCGGGAACACCCCGGAACCGGTCGCGGCGGCGACGACGGAGGCCGTCCTCCCCGGCCCTGGGACCGGAGCCGTCGACCAGCCCGAGGCGGTGGCGGCCCAGGACACCGGCGCCGCCCGGGTCCGGTGGGAGGCCACCTCCCCCGGCTGCGGCGAACACCACGACGACGAAGCCCGGACCGGTGGGAACCAGCGTGCGGCCACTGTCCCCGCCGCCCCCCGCCCGCATGCGCCGTCCCGCCCCGGGCCCGAGGCCGACGAGGCGAATCCCGCCTCGGCCGACGGCTGGGCCGGGGCCGGGGCCACCGTGGAAGCCCTGGTCGCCGAGGGCCGACTCGCCGAGGCGTACTGGGTGAGCCGTGCCGCCGGCGTGTCGGAGCACCGCACGCTCGCCCTTGCCTTCGCGGACGCCGCGTTCCACGATTCGCCCGCCTCAGCCTCCGACCTTCAGGTGAAGGCCGAGGAATACCTGGACGCCGTCACGCGAAGCCGTCCCCTGGAGGACGACCGCGACGCCCAGTTCATGGTACTGACGGCGGCCGTACGCAGCGGTATCTCGGCCCACTGGGCGAGCAGCGCCCTCACCGGCGACCACACGTCCGTCCCCGGTCTTCCGGACCCTTGGGCGAGGGCTCTCGACGGCTTGGTGCTCGCCGTCCGCAAGGGCGCGGAGATCACTCCGGGAGGTCTGCGCACCGGCGTCGCGGCCGCGGAGGCCAACCGGTTCGAGAAGATCGCCGACCAGGCCCGTCAGCTCGCGGTCGACCTGCCGAAGCGGAAGATCCGCTACCAGCGGGCCACGGTCGTCCTCCAGACACTGGCCGGGCCCGACGGGGTGCTCGGCGCGACCCTGCACGCCGTTGAGGAGTGGGCCGGTAAGGGTGGCACGTCCGGCGCGGAGAAGCTGTCCGGGCTGATGGAGGAGCACTTCCGGCGCATCGATGCCGCGGACCGCCTGATCGACGACACCGACCGGGTCAAGCGCACCACCAAGCAGGCCAAGAACGACATCCACTCCGGCGCCCGCCTTCAGCTCCGCACGCACATCAAGAGCGTCCAGGACCTCCTGAAGGCGGCCCTGCGCGCCGCCGAGGCGCCGGCGGCCTCGGGCAGCGGCGCCATCGGTCCCGAGCTGCTGGCGGCGCTCGCGGCCGCCAGGGAGGCGGGGCGGCCCCCGGGTGTGGGCGGCGCGCTGTTCGACCTGCTGGTGCGATGGCTCGACCGTTCCTACACGCCCGGGCCCAGGGACGAGGACATCCGGTTCCCACCGCCGGCGGACGCGCTGATGATGCTGCCGGGCCTGTCCTGGCGCTCGGAGAACGGCAGGTACCTGCCCGACGTCGCCGCCCCGGAGGCGTTCCCCGTGCTCGCGGACATACTGAGCCCGCATGACCCGGCCCGCGCCCTCGCCTGGCACCGCGCCCACGGTGACCTGCACCTCGCCGAGCGTCTGCTGAACCGGATCTCCCGGGGCGAGGTGCCCGGTGTCGAGCTCACGGCGGTCCAGCTCGCCGAGCAGCGGCAGGCGCTCTCCGACGCGGCCGGCCAGTGGAAGGACCGGTGCGCCAAGGAGCACCGCAGCGCCCAACTGGCGCTGGCCCGGGTCCGCGCGCAGAACCTGCTGACTCACGAGGTGGAGCGCGAGTTCACCGGCCGTCTGCTGGACTTGGAGGGCGAGGGCCACGGCGGAAGCTTCGGGGAGCGCCTGCGCGCCGTCGAGCGAGTCGCCGAGGGCCTGCGCCTCTTGGAGCAGGAGCGCAGCGACGACCTGCGCCGCCAGCTCGGGCAGGTGCGGCTGACGGAGCAGGACGCGAGCCGGATCCGCGACCTCCTGGACCGCGGTGAGACGGTGGCGGCGGAGGAGCTCCTGACGTTCGCCCGCCGGGGGCAGCCCTTGCCGGAGCCGACCGAGCCGGCCGGAGAAGTCCTCTCCCGCTTCCTGTCGGGTGTCGCCCGCCAGGACGCACCCAGGCCCGACTCGTCCGGCGGCAGCGCCCGCTGGTGGGCGGACCACTACGCCTCGGGCGAGGCGCTGGTGCAGAACGCCGTCTCCGGCCTCGACGCCTGGGACCGGCTGGGGCAGTTGAGGGACCCCCGGAAGGTCGGCAAGGCGGTGGTCAGCGTGCTGCGGCTGCTCGGCCTGAACGCCTCCCAGCCGAATGTGGAAGAGGCCAGGTGGGGCGTCACCCGGCTGAGCGTGCGGGCCGACATCACGGAGAGCACGCCCGGTTACGTCGCCGCCCTCGGTTCGTACGCCCGCCGCACGTACAAAGTCGTGGTCATCACCGACGAGTTGCGGGGTGAAGGCCCACTGCGCCATTTGCCCGCATCGGCGATCGAAGCCCACATCATCCTGTACACGCAGCCGCTGGGTGTCGAGGGCCGTCGCAGCCTCGCGCAGGAGTCGCGAGGCCGGAGCCACCAAGCGCTGGTCATCGACCCGGCCGTGGTCGGCTGGGTGGCCGCGCACGCGCCACGCTCCTTCCGCGCCGTCCAGCAAGTCACCCTGCCGTGGACGGGCTACACCCCGTACACCCCGCATGTCGCGGGTCTGGTGCCGCCCGAGGTGTTCAAGGGCCGCACTGACGAGATGCGCGCCGTCCTCGACCCGCAGGGGCCGATCTTCCTCTTCGGGGGGCGGCAGCTCGGCAAGTCGTCCCTGCTCAGGCAGGCCGTGGAGGTGTTCCAGAAAGACGACCGGGAGAACCGGGTCGCCGTGTACGTCGACCTGATGAAGGCCGACATCGGGCACGCGGAGCCACCGGAGGGCATCTGGCGGATGCTGCTGGCCGAGTTGAAGAGGCGCGGCGTGATCAGCGAGAGCGTCGCCGACCGCGCGCCGGGCAATGTGATCGCGAATGAGGTCCAGCAGTGGATCGAGGAACGGCCCGAGCGCCGTCTGCTGCTGCTCGCCGACGAGGCCGACGCCTTTCTCACGGCGGACGCCCAGGCCGTCTACACCGGCGGCGGCCAGTCCACGTTCCCCACGGTGAAACGACTCCAGCGGCTGATGGAGGACACCGGGCGCAACTTCAAGGTGGTGTTCGCCGGTCTCCACCAGGTCCAGCGCTTCAACCGGCTGATCAACGTGGTCACCGCGCACGGCGGCCGCGACGTACCGGTCGGCCCGCTGAAACCGCAGGACGCGGTGGAGCTGGTGGAGGAGCCCATGGCGGCCGTCGGTCTCACCTTTGAGACCCGCGACCTCGTCTGGCACATCCTCGGCCTCACCAACTACCAGGCCAACCTGCTGCAGATTTTCTGCGACCGCCTGGTCGCCTACATGCAGCAGCGCTCCATGCCCGCCGATGGCCGGCACGCTCCGATCACCTGGGAGGACGTCCAGCAAGTGGCCGGCATGGAGGAGGTCCGCGGGCTGATCGCGGAGCGCCTTCGCTACACCATCAACCTGGAGGACCGCTACCGCGTCCTCGCCCTGCTGATTGCCCTGCGCAGCCTGGAGCAGGGCCACGGGCACGGGTACCGGCCCGCCGAACTCCTCGAGCGCGCCCACGAGCGCTGGCCGGACGGCTTTCCACTCAACTCCGAGCGACAGCTGACCATCTACCTCGAGGAGATGGTCAACCTGGGCCTGCTGATCCGGCTTCCCGGGGATGAGCGTCTCTACGCCATGCGCAGCCCCAATGTGGTGAACATGCTCGGCACCCAGGCCGAGCTGGAGAACGAGCTGCGCGACACCCAGTTCGACCTGCCCTACGACTACAACCCGAGCGTCGCCCGCCGCTCTCTCGGTACCGACCGGCGGACCCGGGTGCAGCGGATGAGCCCGCTGACCGACGGACAGCTGAGCGACATCCTCACCCACCCGACCCGCACCACGCTGGTGCCCTGCACCCCGGCGCTCAGCGCCGACCTGGTGGAGCGCGGCATCCAGCTCCACATCGACGGCCACGGCCTGACCGTCGTGCGCATCGGACCGGACGACGACCTGACCGAGTTCATCACGGCCAACTCCCGCCGCAAGAGCGGCTCCCGGCTGCTCTTCGTCGACCTCAGAGGCCAGGACACGGACCGGCTGCAGGAGGCCACGGACCGGCTCCTGGACCACACCCGGATCACCCAGCCGCGCTCCGACAGCTCGTCGTCCGTGCTCCGCCGACACGCCGTCGTCCTGTGCGACCCGGACACCGCCGCGAGCGTGGTGTCGGCCGCCGGACTGGTGCGCCCCGAGCGATGGACGGTGGACAGCGTGCGTGCCTGGTCCGAGTCGCCCTTCGGCTCCCCGCGTGAGCGGCGCAGCCTGATCGAGGTGACCGGCGGCTGGCCGATGCTGGTGGAACTGGCCATGCACAAGGTCCGTTCCGGCATGCGTCAGCAGGAGGTCTTCGACGAGCTGCGCGCCGAGATGACCGTACCGGAGCGTGCCAAGGCCCACCTGGAACTGGCGGGCCTGAGCTCCGGCGACGTCGGCCGGCTCGCCGCCTGGGCGCAGTTCTACACCGAGGAGGAGCACCGCGCCGGCATCGCCGTCGCCGCCGCAGGCGACCTTCAGGCCGCCTTCCACGAGGCGCGTCTGTACGACGAGAGCGACGCCGAGGGCGCGCTGCCCTCCGTGGAGCGGCTCCTGGCCCGCCTCGACCTCCTCGGCGTCCTCGACGTCACCGACAACGGCGAGACCCTGGACCCGGTCACCTTCCGTTCCGTCAAGGCGATCGGCGGCGACCTGTGACTGCCGGCCCGTGGGGTGGAAACGAGCCGGGCGGGGCGCACGGCCTGCGGGGGGCACCAGCGCGGGAGAGCAGGGCCGCCGTCCCGGCCCCTCCGGCTTCCGAGCGCGACCTGGTGCGTATGCCCGGCCCGCGCCGCCACCTGGACCGGTTGGAGAGGGACCTGAGATCCGGCCGCAGCTGCGTCTGGTACTTCCCGGACCCCGTGGTCGGCTCCGGCCGGGCGGAACTGTTCCTGAGGGAGCTGTACAACCGATTCGAGGAACCCATACCGGTGCCGGGCACGATCACCTTGCTCGCCGACCGCCCCGGCGGCCATGGAAGCGCCGTCGCCATCCCGCCCCAGCGCGCCACCGCGCCCGGACCGGAGGCCCCGTCCGCCGGGGCGAGCAACCACTTCACGCTCTGGCACGATGACGACGGCTTCGACGCCGAAGACCCCTACGGAGCGATGCTGGGCGCGCTGGTCGCCGCCCCGGCCGGCCCTCCTCCGCCCTCCGGCCGCCGCGGCCCGGTCCCAGGCGTCGCAACGCTCACCTCGATGTCGCTCGGCGAGCGCCTGGCCAAGGAACTCGGTGTCACCGGCGACCCGTTGAGCGAGCTGATCAGGCGGGCGAACCGGCTCCGGCACGACGTTCCCGGCGACGACGGTCCGGAGGACGACGCCCCGCCGAGCGCACCGCCGCTGATCGTGGTGCGCGGCTGGGAAGAGGACTCACCCGAGGAGACGGGCCGACTGCTCCGCACCGCCCATGCCACTTTCCGGGACGAGGGCCTCGACGCGGGACACCGCCCCCGCTTCCTCATCGCCGCCCGCGTGGGCGACCTGCCCAGCAGTGCCTTCGGCGTCGGCCCGAGCCACGACCACGTCACCCTGCACTGGTGGTGGCGGGTGTGGACCCGCCTCGACAGCGAGGTCCTGCTCGCCTGGCGGCCCCGTCCGAACGAGGGGGCCGCCGAGGCACTGCTCCACCGGGTGACCGACGCCGTCGTCGCCGAGGTCTGCGGCCCCGACATCGACAGCGCACTCGCCCTCCGGGAGACCTGGCAGGGCGGCGACCTGGACTCCCTGCGCCGTGCCCTGGCCGGCATCCTCCCCCGCGAGGCGGCAGTCCTGGACCGGACCTGGCCCCGCCGCATGTCCACCGCCCACGCCTCCGCCCCCTCCGCGGAACTGCGCGATGCCTGGTCGACCGGCACCGTCGACAGCTGGGACGGCCATGTCCGTCCGGTCCTCGGTCACCACCTTCTCGACCCCGATTCCACGGAGCTGCGCACCCTCGTCTGCCACGCCCAGAACCGCGTCCTGCTGCCGTTGGTGAACGAGGCCCGCGCCGCCTTCACCGATCTGGTGCCCGGCCTTCTGCGCAAGGAGATCAGCCTCGACTATTTCCGCGAGCAGGCTCGCTCCCAGTACCAGGTCAAGAAGCAGCTCCCCGCCGCCCCGCTGGTCGAGCTCGAGGTGGCCGACCTCCAACGCGCCTCCCGCCTCCTCACCCTCACCACCGAGCAGCGGCGCCGCCTGGACATCCTCTGCGACGCTCGCAATCTCCTCTCCCATCTCCAGCCGCTGGCCCACCGACAGCTCATGGACGTGGCTCAGGCGCTCATCAGGGACTGGGTGGCGGACGACGTGGAGTGAGAGGGGCCCCGGGAGACGCCGTGGCGGGCGGGCTGCTGCAGTCGCTGGACAGATGCGATGCCGAATGATTCCACCGGGACGCAGAACTCGCCGGCCTGCCGCGTGAGCTCCGGATGCTCATCGCTGCCGGCCTCCTCGAACTCGACATATCCCCCACCGCACGACGTCGAACGTCAGGAAATGGGGAACCAGGCCGAGAGGCGCTTGGCCATGACCGGTACATCGGTGGTGTCCTGTGCGACTTCCTCGACGAACGGGCCGGCAACGGAGACGGGTGGCGGGACGGTACTGGCGCCGACGCCGTTGAACCGCGGAAGACGCGCATGGCGAGCGAGGCGGTGCGCTTGTTGCCGTCGATCAGCGCGTGATTGCGGGCGACGGAGTGCAGCAGTGCCGCAGCCTTCTCGTGCAGCGCGGAGACAACTCGGCTCCAACACGTTCGTCCGGGGTCGCTCGACCGCCGACACCAGAAGGCCCCGACGAGCCCGCTCGGTGAGCTTCGCGTCCAGGTCGTCGGGGAGTCGAAGTGTCATCGCCCTACAGAGATGACACCAGGCCGGTATCACATGGCGCGGTCGGGTCGCGCTCCCGGCTCCGCGGAGCGTGGGACCAGGCGGCCGCCCGCATCGAGCGTCAAAGGAGCGTCACGGCCGGCCAGGGGAACACCTCTGCTGAGCCATACGAGCGAGGTCTTCCAACAACACTTCAGCCACCAGTTCCTCGACCACGGCGGTATCGTGCTCTGCCATGGCCTCGGCCAGCTCGAGGTCCCAGGGTGCTTCAGTGATGCGCCCCGGCTGAGGTCCGCGTGGGTTGCGGGCGACCGCGGCACGATAGTCCGCTGCCGTCATACGCCAGGGGCGCACCGGCGTCTTGTCCAGGACGTACGCGGCGATGCGGATGCCCTCGCCGTCGAAGTCGCCGTGGTAGCGCAGGGCCGCGCCGTGGTCCGCGAGCATGCGCAGAAGCTGGATCGCAGCACTGTTGGGCCAGCCGGACGTACAGACGAGCGGCGGGCAGCAGGGACCGAAGCGGCGTAGGGCCAGTGCCAGGACGCTGGGGTTCTCCACGACGTGGACGACGGGCGCCGGGGCCCCAGAAAGGATGAACTCGCCCGGATGCCGGACGTGGGCGAGGGTCAGACTGGCGGCCTGACCGGCCTCCGCGCATGCCGTGGCCACCCGGGCGAGCAGGCCGTCACCGGCCGGGCGCAGTCCGCCGACCAGAACGGTGGAGGACAGCTCGTCGTCCGCGACTCCCGCGCGGGTCCACAGGGCACGCCGCTGCGCGGCGGACTGCGGAGGGACGGTGTCGTACAGGGTCGCCAGGGCGCGCAGGACGAGTGCGGACAGGGGTGTGCCGTCGTCGAGTGCGTGCGCCCGGCCGCTCAGGACCCGGGCGGCGAAGACGGGAAGGGGTTCTGCCCGGCCGGGCAGTTCGGCGAGCACCTTGAGCGCGTCCGTCAGCAGCGTACGGGTGTGTTCCGCCGAGCCGGCGACCACGCCCGCTGCCCGGCAGGAGGCTGCCCAGTCGGAGAGCACCGGCTGGGCCCTCACCGTCTCGTGCTCGGCCAGCCAGGTCCACAGCTCGGCCCGCTCGTCCTTCTGACGGCGCCGCTCACCGGCTCTGTCACCGACAGGGCCGACGAGCTCGGTGACGACTTCTCGTACGGTGCGGCCGGTGAGTTCGGTGACGGCCTCTTCCAGGCGGGCCAGGGGGACGGAGGGGCGTGCGTCCGGCAGGCGGTCGAGACCGAGGAGGTCGGCGAGCGCCTCGCGCTGGGTGTCGTCGAGCGGTCCGAGGCGCACCCGGGTGACGGGGCGGCCGGAGGACAGGCGGCTGTGGAGCGTGTCCCAGAGGAGACGGAGTTCGGGGCGGTGCAGGGTGGCACAACCCGGGGCCGGCTGTGCGGGGATCGCCGCTTCGGTGCTGGTCATCCCGCCTCCAGGTCGCTGCCGTTCCAGACGAAGCGGGCGCTGGTGACCGCGTCGTCGTCCCCGCCGGTGAGGAGTTGGTGGACGGCGATGCCGGGCACCTCGCCGTAGGTGCACCATTCGTGGTCGGAGGTGACCATGAGGTCCAGGTCGAGAGCGGTGAGCAGCGCGAAGACCTGTCCGCGGTTGACCGTGTCTACACCGACGAAGACCTCGTCCAGCAGGATGGGCCGGGGTGCCAGGGGCACGGCCTCGTAGTGTGCGGCGACGGCGGCGAAGAGGGGCAGGTGCAGGGCGATGGCCTTCTCCCCGCCGGAGAGCGCGCCGTGCAGTTTCTTGGTCAGCGGCTGCCAGCCGGTCCCGTTGGCCCGGTCGAGGCGGACGGTGAAGCGGTGCCAGGCGGTGTAGTCGAGCACCTCACTGAGCTGTTCCTCCCAGCTCGCGGCCGTCTCGCTGCCCTTGGCCTCCTCGATGCGACCGCGGAAGAAGACGTGCAGGGCCTCCCGGTCGCTCTCGGTGACCCGGCCGGGATCCTTGAGCAGCAGCTGACGGGCGGTGCGGGTACTGTCCGGAAGGTCCGGGCGGACGTCCCAGACGAGTTGGACGGCGACGTTGGATGCGGTGCGGACGCGCTCAAGGTGGCCGTTCATGCGGTCGACGAGTTCACCGGCCTGGCGGATGCGGGCCGCGAGGTGGCGGCGGATGTCGCCGGTGAGGATCTGGTCGAACAGGCGCCGCTCGGCCGCCGTGATGTCGTCCCGGCTGCGGTCGCGTTCCTGGGTGAGCGTGCTGAGCAGGCCCCTCGCCCCCACCCGTACGCCGTCCATGGTGGCGGTGAAGAGCTGGATGTCGTCGTCCGGTTCCAGGTCCAGGTCGGCGCGGGTGCCGAGATGCTGGCGGGTCTCGTGGACCGCTTCGGACAGGCGGGTCGCGGCGTCGCCCAGGTTGCGCGGGGCGTGCGGGATGTCCGGCCACTTCGCCGCTGTGGCGCGAGCGGCCTCCAGGGTGGCCTTGGTACCGTCCCCGGCGTCGAGTGCCGGTGTGATGCCGGCGTCCTCGGCCAGACCGGCCAGGCACAGGTGCCGGAAGCGGTGCGCCGCCGCGTCCCGGGTCGCGACGGCCTGTTCCCGTCGTTCGGCGTCCTGGCCGCTGGTGGCCCGCAGTTCTCCGACCTGTCCTTCCAGGCGCAGCAGGAGTTCGGCGGCCCGGCCGGCCTCCTCACGGCAGTGACGCAGATCGGCGCGCGCCTCGGCGACGCGTGCGACGATCTGCCGGTAGTCCGCGCCGACGGTGGCTTCCACTGCCTCCAGGCGCGCTGCCAGCCCCGCTGCCTCCGCTTCGGCGGCGGCCGCGTCCTCGGCGCGTTCCTCGGCGGTCCGGCGCGATCGGTCCGCCTGCGCGGCTCGCTGGCGGGCTCGGTCCGAGGCGTCGGTCGCGGCGAGCCGGGCGTCCACCCAGCTGTCGGCGGTGTCCCGGAACCTGCCGATGGCGTCCGACAGTTCACGCAACCGGGCGCGGTCGGTGGGCAGCCCGTGTTCGGCGGCCCGGCGGTCGAGCGCGCGCAGCGCCCCCGACACCTCCCTTTCGCATCGCGCCAGGCGTCCGGCGACGTCACGCACGGCGTCGTCCCGGGCCGCCACGCTGTCCTCCGCGCGGTCCCGGTCTCGGCGCCGGGCGTCGAGTTCCCGGTGGTCGGGGCGGGCGTCGCGGTCGGCGTCCAGCCGGGCGCGGCGAGCGGCGAGGCCGCGCAGCCGGTCGTCGAGTGCGGCGAGGGAGGCGTTCGTCTCGCCGATGCGGTCGGTCAGCTCGCCGATCAGGCGCTGCCGGGCGCGCTGACGTGCCAGGGCGCCGATGTGGGCCGGCTCCGGTTTGCTCCATGTCCCGGTGGCGAGCGCGAGACGCCAGGCGCCGTCGGCGGAGACGGCCGCGGGGTGCCCGCCCGGCAGAGTGGTCCCGTAGGCGATGCCGGCGAGGATCCGGGTCACGGTGTCGGCCGGGACGGGGATGTCCTCCTCGGGCCTCAGCACCTCCAGCAGGCTGGGCCCCGGGACGGTCGCGGCCAGGGCGGCCTCGGCGCGGGTGTCGTGACCCGGCAGCGTGAGTCCGTCGTAGGGACTGATCCAGGCGTCCAGGAGGCCCGACGCCTCCAGTGCGGCCTCCACCGCGGACTGGACGGGGAGCGGGACACCTTCGCGGAAAGCGACCACTCGCCACAGGGGTGCTCCCGCCGTCGGCGTACGGACGGTGGTGCGGGTGGGCGGGGGCACCGGCGGCAGATCGGTTTCACCGCTCAGCTGCCGTAGCTTCTCCTCCAGTCGGTTCCGCTCGTCCCGCAGGCCCTGGCGTGCGGCTCGGGTGGTGGCCTCCGCCGCGGCGATCTCCTGTTCCAGCGGGCGCGCGGCGGCTTCGGCAAGGGCCGTCACCTCGGCCTCCACCGCTGCTCCGGCAGCGAGTGCGTCGACGTCGGCGATGCGCAGTTCGGCGCAGTCCTCGGCCCAGGCGAGCAGGCGTTCCACCTGTGCGGCGAGGGCGTCGTCCCAGGCGGCGGACGCCTCGTCCCGCCGGGCGATCGCCTCCGCGAGACGGGTGCGGGCCTCGTCCAGCAGTTCCTCGGCGGCGCCTCGGTCGCGGACGGCGCGATCATGCGCGTCGATCGCCTCGGTGACGAGGGTGACCTGCTGCCGTCGGGCGGTGTCCGCGCCGCGCACCAGTCGACGGGCTTGTCGCGCGCCGTTCTCGGGCGTCGTGCGCGGGACGCCGCCCTGGTCGCGTCCCGTGGTGCGGGGGAGGGCCACCGCGGGATCCGCCGTGTCGAGGACCGTCCTCACCTCGTGGTGGATGGACTCCAGCCCTGCGGCCCGAGCCGCCCGGTGTGCTTCTGCGGCGGCTTCGCGCGCGTGCTCGCCGAGTGTGCGGGCCCGGTCCGCCGCCTCGTCGGCGTGCCGCTGGTCCTCCTCCGACCGGCTGTGAGCGGCCTGGGCAGCGGCTCGCTGCCGTTCGGCGGCGGCTGCCACGTCTTCGGTGCGGCGGCGGAGCCGGTCGAGTTCCTCGCCCTGTCGGTACGCGTCGCTCTCGCGCAGGCCCTCGACGGTCTCGTCCAGCGCACGCGCGCGCAGCTCCAGTTCCTCGCGCCGGGCCTGGGCCGACCGGCGTTCCGCCAGGGCCTGTTCGAGCTCCTCGGCGCTCTGGCGGGCGACGCGGGTGAGGTTGTCCATCTCGGTCGTGGCCGAGATGAGCACGGCGGAACTCGCGCGCAGGACCCGCCGCGCGTAGGCACGCTGCCGGGACTCGACGGTTTCGGCGGCCGTCACCTCGTCGTCGAGCCGCTTGAGGTGTTCGCGCTGCCGGTCGAGCCGCTCGAAGCCCTCGGCGAGTTCGGCGATCTCCCCCTCGCCCAGCGGGGGCAGGGCACGGGACAGCAGGGTGGAGAGCAGGGACGGGTCGAGCCGCTCCGACAGTTTGGGCTGACGCAGCTGGAGCAGCGCCGACAGCAGCGACTCGTAACGCTGCTCCGCCATCCCCGCGAAGAGTTCACGCCGTACGGCCGTGCGGTAGTCGGTGGCCGAGACATGGACGTCGCCGCGGTCGCGCAGCGCTTCGGCGAGGGCGGCCCGGGTCAGTGGCTGTCCCGCCTCGTTGACGAGGAGCACACCCTCGGGGTGGGCGATTCTGGAGCCGGTGGTGAAGTAGTCGGCGTGCACCGTGCTGGTGTGCACGCTCGCCTGCAGGCGCGCCCCGCAGCCGAACCACCGCTCGGTACCGTCGTCGCCGACGCGGCCAAACTCCATCCACACGTATCCGACGCGAGTCTTGCCGGAGGCGCCCTCGCCCAGCAGGTTCCAGTGCATGGTGCGTTCGGAACCGCCGAACGTGGACAGGCGGTTGGGGCGGAGGCTGGCGTCGAAGAGGAACGGCAGCAGCAGTTCCAGGGCCTTGGACTTGCCCGAGCCGTTCTGGCCGCGCAGCAGCAGGCGGCCCTGGTGGAAGGTGAACGTCTCGTCGTAGTAGCGCCAGACGTTGAGGATGCCGGCGCGGTGGGGCTGCCAGCGGCTGCCGGTGGCGTCCGCCGCTCGGGCGGCGCCTGCCGCGGCCGGTTCGGTGGGCTCCGGCCGCCGGGGGAAGGGAAGCTCTGTCACGCTCACTGCTCGTCTCCTTCTGCGGCGACGCCCTCGGCAGCCGTGCCGCCTGCGGCCTGGGGGGAGGCGGCGTCCCCTGCCGGTCCGGGCTTGTCGTCCCGGTCCGCACTCGTCGTCTCCGTCAGGCGGTAGCGGTATGCGGCCGGGCACGCGACGACACGGCCCCCGGCCCGGCGGGCCAGGCCGACGTCACGCAGTACGCGGACGGCGTCGTCGGACAGCCGGGCCGCGCCGTCCTCGGACTGATACGCCCTGGCCCACCGCGGGAAGCGGCGCAGCAGATCCGCTCCGGCCTCGGCGAGCTGTTCGGGCAGCAGTCCGGCGGGCGCGGCGCACAGCGGCTCCAGGAGGAGCAGCGCGGCGACCCGGGCGGTGGACGTGTCGTCGGGGAAGCGGACGTCGGTGGCCAGCCCGTCCGGGTCCACGAGCAGGAAGCCCTCGGCTCGTTCCTCCAGGAGGAAACCGGCCTGCTCGACCGAGCGGCGCAAAATCTGGCGTCCGGTCAGGGAGGTGACGTACGCCAGCTCGTCGTCGGTGAGGTCCGTCCGGTACAGCACGGGGTCGTCGAAGAGGCGGCGCAGCACCGAGTGGCGCAGCCTCAGGTTGCGTTGCGCGTCCGTGGCGGCTCTCTCGCCGTGCGCCTCGTCCGCCGTGCCGTCGGCGACCGCGCCGCCGTAGCGGCGCTCGCGCACCAGACCGGTGAGGAGTTCCCCGAACCGCGCGGGCACCTCGTCCGGGGGTACGGCGAGCCGGGAGGCGCCGACGGGCGCGGCGGGCAGCCGCATCAGCAGTGTGGTGTCCACCCGGTAGAGGACCTTCGCCTCGGCTGACGCGACGTACGCCTCGGTGGTCCCGTCGACCGCGCGGAGCACGTCGTAGGACTCCAGCAGTTTCAGGACGTCGACGAACGCCATCCGCTCCGGCTTGTGCACCGGGTCGAACGCGGCCAGCGCCCGGTCGGCCGACGTGGCCTGCACGACGCGGTCGGCGAGCATGCCGATGGTCGTCATCGGCATGGACAGCAGCTCGGCGGCGGTCACGCACAGCAGCACGTAACGCCGGCGGTCGAACGGGGCCCGGCCGGAACGCGCCCGGCGGGCCGGCCGGGAGCCGTCCGGGTCGGCGCGGACCTTAGTGAGGCGGGCGTAGCCGCGGCGCGGTTCCACCACCAGGCTCCAGCCGCACGTGTAGTCGAACCACTGGGCCAGCGGCTCGCGACGGCGGCGTACCAGTTCGAAGCCGGCCGGGTCGGTGGCCTCGGTCAGCAGGGGCCGGGCCAGCAGGAGACGGATGGCGCGGGCGACCTGCTCCCGTTCCGCGGCGGCGAGTTGGTTGGCGAGGGTGCTCATCCGGCTGCCTCCCGGCGCGCGGCGCCCGGCCGTGGGAGGGGACTCACCGCGCCGGCCGCTGTGATGAGCACGACGTAGTCCGGTCCGGCGAGTGTGCCCTTCGTCGTGCGCAGTACGGCGGTGCGCTCGTCGGGAGGTGGGAGCAGCACGATCTCCACCCGGCCGTCGCCCGTCGTGGCGCGCCGCGAGCCGGTCGTGTCCGGCCGGGCGGCCAAGGCCCGGCCCACCAGGTCGAGCAGCCGCTCGAATACGGCGGGATCCAGTGTGCCGAAGAAGGACAGGCGCACTGGGCCGTCCGTCTCCAACGCCTGCCAGGCACGCGCGAGTTCCGCCTGCTCCGTACGGGCCCGCTCCGCGCGCTCGGCCCTGACCGCCGTGACGTCCCGCACCCTGGCCGTGCGGGTGAAGCGCTCCGTCCGTCCGCTGGTCCGCAGCAGCGCCGACACCTCCACGGGCGGGGCCTCGGACCAGGAACGGGACGACGGGATCAACTCGGGGTCGGGATGCGCCAGGTGGGCGTGGCGCGCCGGGCCGAGTCCGAAGGCCGCCGACCACAGCCGGTGCAGGTCCTCCTCCGCGGGGGCGGCAGCGAACCAGCGCGCCAGCTCCCGGAAGTCCTGTACAGCGCTGGAGGAGCGGCGCCGTGACTCGTTGATCCGCTCCAGGACCTGCAGCAGCGAGACGATGGCGCGCCGGGCGATGTCGTGCAGCTGCTCGATCCGGGGCCGTGCCCCGTCGTCCGGCAGGAACCACGCCCTCAGGCCCGCCCAACGCGCCCGCCTGCTCTCCAGCCAGCCGGCCGCGGGGTCCTCACCGGCGACCGGGGGAAGTTCGGCCCCGCTGAGAGCCCGCTCGCGCAGCACGGCGGTCCCCCGCTCCTCCACCCGGACCACGGCGGCGGCGACCGCCTGTCCGCGCCGGTCGAGGTTGACCAGGAACTCCTGGAGATACGCGACGGTGGCGGCCTTGACCTCGCGGAACACCTCCAGGTCCGCGCCCTCGGCACGCAGAAGACGCTGCAGTTCGCCGTTGAACGCCTTGGTGTTCTCCACCAGGGCTTCCAGATGCGCCTCCAGCTCGCGCAGCGTGCTGAAGATCCGCCGGTCGGCGGAGGCGGGTTCGCCGGACAGCAGGCACAGGTCGTCCAAGCGGTCGGCGATGGCCTCCAGCACGGCCGTCTGCAACGCCCCCGTGGAGGCCAGCACCTCGAGTGCGTGCCGCACTCCGGCGAGCGCCGCCTCGCCCCGGCGGGTCAGCGAGTACTGGAGGTTGCGACGCTCGTACTCCTCGGCCGTGCGGTAATTCTCCGCGTGGTTGTGCACGACGTCGAGGAGTTCCCACTTCACGAGCCGGACGAGCGCGTCGTGCAGTTCCGCGTCGTCGACGTCCGCCACCCAGCCCACCTGGCGCAGCCGCTCGCGTACCGCGTCGGCCCCCAGGGTGGTTTCGAGGTGCTCTCCTGCCACCCCGAAGGCGTCCAGCACCGCCCCGTTCAGATCGGCCTTCTCTCCCGTCGTGAACCGGAACATCTCCGGTGGCACCCTGCGCACGCCTGTCGTCCCTCCCACCGCCCGGCGGCATCGGCGTTCTCCACCGTAGAGGGCGGCACCGACATCGGGGGCCGTGTCCCGGAAGAGGGGTGTGCGCCCCGGTCCGGCGGGGAATGAGCGGTGACCAGCCTCCCGCCGGCGCGGGCGGTGGTCTGGCGTGACCGTGGACACCGGTTCCGCCCGATGGTGAGGCCCTTCGTGCACATCGCGCCCCTCAGCCCCGACGACCCTTCCGAGCTGGGCGGATACGAACTGCTCGGCCGGATCGGGCAGGGCGGGATGGGCGGCGACTTCCAAGGCTCTCGGCAGCGACCGGACCGTGGTCCAAACCAGGGATAGGCCGAAGGCTGTTCCCCTATGGTCGGAGGGTCGGCCATAGGGACGCTCATCCCCAGTGCTCCTCCTGGCCAGATCGAAGTGCGAGTGGCCTGCACGGGTCCGGCACACCGTGAGCTGAAGGGTTCCGTACCGGTTGATGAGGTGGACGAACACTGTTTGTGCGCCCACAGAGGGCTTGTCGGAGTGGTCACTCCATCGCGCCTTGCCGTTCCCTCGCCCCGTGGCCGCCCGAAGGAGCTCCAGAGTGCGCTGCCTGGCCTCGGTAGCGGCCTTCAGCTCTGCGTCTTCATCCGGTGGGCTTGTGAGCAATCGCCACGCCAGTATGTCTGCGGTACCCGCAAGTCATTGCGGCATCAGGGGACATCAGGCCATCAGATCGCAAGGGATCCTGCACCCGCTATTCGTTCGGAGGGGCATACAACGATGCCGCACGCGCCCGCCACGGTCACCCAGGTCGTGATCGTTCTTCTTCTGGTACTCCCTGGCGTGACCTACCAGTTCGTCCGCGAACGCGCCCGCGGTCCGGTCCCGGGTCACAGAGACCTCGGAGAGCGCATACTCCGAGCCATCACCGCGGGTATCGCTCTCGACACCCTTTACGTCCTGCTCGCCGGCCCGTGGCTGGTGCACCTCGTCTACGACCGTCGCCGGGGCTGGTTGACCGGCGCAGCCGACAACCCACGCGTCACCGCGCTGACAGCGACGACCCTGTTGATCGTGGTACCAGCCGCTGCCGCCTGGCTCACCTCATGGCTGGACTCGCAAGGAAGCCGGACCACCTACGACCCGACCCCCACGGCATGGGACAAGGTCTTCCAGCGTCGAAGCCACTGTCTGGTACGCGCCCGTCTGAAGAGCGGCCTCTGGGTGGGCGGGTATTACGGGGAGAGGTCCTATACCTCCGGCTACCCGGAAGCCGCAGACCTGTACCTGCAGACCACATGGGCCATGTCCGGCGCCGGATCGTTCGAACGTCCACTGCCGCGTTCCGGCGGGATCTATATTCGGATGGATGATGTGGAGTTCCTTGACTTCGTCGAGGTACCTCCCGAGACCGAAGAGGGAGACACGGCAGGTGCCCGAGACACGACCGCAGTTGGACCCCAACGGGAAGAGGGGGTACCGGCCCGTCGGCAGTCGGCCCGAGCCGACGCAGGCTCCGCCGACGCCGCCTCCGGTCGCTGAGCCGGACACCGGCACCGGCACCGGCACGGCCGACGAGGAGTGACGCAAGGCGTTCGCCCTGCGGAACCGTCGCACCTTCACCGCGGGCCGGATCAGGGTTCGCCCGCGTCACCCGAGCTGAGTGGCATGCCCTTCCCTCAGAGTGTGGTCTAGCTTGGCAAGGGCTGCCCGCCCCGGTTCGACCGTGCTGAAAGTGAGGCCTCAGGTGCACATCGCCCCTCTCGGTCCCGACGACCCTTCCGAGCTGGGCGGATACGAACTGCTCGGCCGGATCGGGCAGGGCGGGATGGGCCAGGTGTACCTGGGCGAGTCGCCCGGCGGGGAACCGGCCGCCGTGAAGGTGATCAAGCTGTCCGTGGTCGACTCCGAGACGCGGACGCGGTTCGCGCAGGAGGTGGAGATCCTCAAAACGATCTGGGGTGCCCGGATCGCCGCTCTCCTGGACGCCGATCCGGACGCCGAGCGCCCGTGGCTGGCGACCGAGTACGTCGAGGGGCTCGACCTGAGCCGGCACGTGGCCGCCCACGGCCCGCTCCCCGCGCTGCTGACGGCGGCCCTGGGCGCGACGCTGGCCGAGGCCCTGGCCGGCGTGCACCGGCAGGGTCTGCTGCACCGTGACCTGAAGCCGGCCAACGTGCTGCTCGGCCCGAACGGACCGAAGGTGATCGACTTCGGGCTCGCGGTGTTCGCGGAGTCGAGTGTGTCGTTGACCGCGCCGCACATGGTCGTCGGCACACCGTCCTATATGCCGCCCGAGCAGGCGAACGGTGCGAAGCCCCTGACACCGGCGGTCGACGTGTACGCGCTGGGCGCCGTCCTGCTGTTCGCCGCCTCGGGCCACGCCCCCTACCGCGCGGACAACATCCACCTGCTGTTCCACCAGGTCGTGGACCCCGCGTACGCACCGGATCTGTCCGGGACCCCGGACGAGCTCGTGCCGCTGCTCACCGCCATGCTGGCGCACCGCCCGCAGGACCGGCCGGACCTCGCCGAGGTGGTGCGGCAGTGCCGCGCGCTGATCGAGGCGCAGGGGCTGAAGGTCGCCCAGGCACGTCGCAGGCTCACCACGTACACCGCCGCACCCACCCACGTCCTGGACGACCTCCTCGCCGTCGGCCGTGTGTCCGGGGCGGAGGTGCGCACCGGGTCCGGAACGGCCGGCACCCCCCTAGCGTCTCCCCCTGCCGAGCGGGGACGGGAGTCCGCGGCCTCCCGGCCGGCCCGGCCACGGCAGCACGGCTTCCCGGCCGGTCCCGAGGCGCCACCGGTGGCCGCTCCGCCTGGTCCGCCGCTCGGCCTCGGTCCGCACGTGCCCGCCGATCCCCGTCTCCCGCTCCGCCGTGACGACACCCCCTCGGAGCCGTCCGCCGGGGCCCGCGCCGACTCCGCGCCCGCCGCCCCCGCCCGGGCCGAGGCCTCCGACCCGGTCCGGGAATCGGCCGACGCGCGGTCCGCCGCTCCGTCGTCCCCCCGCCGCGCCTCCGGGCGCGGCGGAGCGGACCGGCCCTCCCCGCGGAGTTCGGCGCAGGCCAGGATCACCGCCCGGCGGCTGCGCGAGGCGTATGCGGCCAGTACACCCTTCTGACCCGTACGCCCCTGAGACCCGCGATAATGGGCGGGCCCCGGAGAGGGCCCGCACCCGCACGATCGACCCGCTTCAGGAGGCCACCGGTGACCGCCGTCCAGACCAGCGCGGAGCGCAGCGGCGCAGAACAGGCCGGTGCCACGAGCGGCCAGGACCAGTACCCGGCCGGCGCCCTGGTGGTCGTGCGGGACGAGGAGTGGCTGGTCAAGAGTTCGATGCCGACGTCCGACGACGGTACGCGCATCGAGGTGACCGGGGTGTCGGAGTTCGTCCGCGACCAGGAGGCCGTGTTCTTCTCCGGCCTGGACCGCATCGAACTGCTCGACCCGGGCGCGACCGCGCTCGTCATGGACGACTCCCCGAACTACCGCCGCTCCCGGCTGTTCCTGGAGGCGGTGCTGCGCCGCACCGCCCTGCCCCAGTCGGAACACCGCCTGGCGCTCGCCGACTCGTTCCTGATGGACCCGCTGCCCTACCAGCGGCGTCCCGCCCAGCTGGCCCTGTCCGGCGCCAATCTGCGTCCACGACTGCTGATCGCGGACGTGGTGGGCCTCGGCAAGACGCTGGAGATCGGCCTGACCCTGGCCGAGCTGATCCGCCGCGGCCGGGGCGAGCGCATCCTGGTGGTCACCCCGCAGCATGTGCTGGAGCAGTTCCAGCACGAGCTGTGGACACGGTTCGCGATTCCCCTGGTACGCCTGGACTCGGTGGGCATCGAGCGGATCCAGCGGGAGATCCCGGCCGGCCGCAACCCGTTCACCTCGTTCAAGCGGGTCATCGTCTCCATCGACACCCTCAAGAACACCGACCAGTACCAGCACCA
This sequence comes from Streptomyces cinereospinus, assembly GCF_042430725.1. Lineage (NCBI taxonomy): Bacteria > Bacillati > Actinomycetota > Actinomycetes > Kitasatosporales > Streptomycetaceae > Streptomyces > Streptomyces cinereospinus. The sequence continues at coordinate 63,771 of NZ_JBHMCY010000039.1, forward strand.
CCTGGAGCAGATCCGCTGGGACGCGGTCGTCATCGACGAGTCGCACAACCTGATCAACCGCGGCTCGCTGCGCAACCAGCTGGCGCGCACCCTCGCGCCCCGCACGGACGCCCTGATCCTGGCCTCCGCGACCCCGCACAACGGCGACGCCAAGTCCTTCGCCGAACTGATCCGGCTGCTGGACCCCGTCGCGATCCGCGACCCGGAGAACTACCGCGCTGCCGACATCGAGCACCTGTTCATCCGCCGGACGAAGATCAGCCCGGAGGTCCGCGAGCAGATGAAGGGCCAGTGGGCGGACCGGGGCCCCTCCCGTTCGGTGCACTGTCCGGCCACCCCCGCGGAGGAGCGGGTCTTCGAGGAGCTGGCCGCCGTCTGGCTGCCCGGCGACGGCGGCACCTCGGTCAGCGCGGTGCCCCTCTTCCCCTACACCCTGCTGAAGTCGTTCCTCTCCTCCCCCGCCGCGCTGCGGGCCACGGTCTCCGCGCGGATCAGGACGCTGGAGAAGAAGGAGGACCGGCGCGGCACCGAGGCCGAACTCGCCGCGCTGCACCGGCTGTCGGAACTGGCCGCCGGCCTGACCGAGGCGGACTCCGCGAAGTTCGCCGCCCTGGTGCGGGTGTTGCGTGAGGAGATCGGGGTGGGGCCCGCCTCCGAGACGCGGGTCGTGGTGTTCTCCGAGCGGGTCCAGACCCTGGAGTGGCTGGCCGGGGTGCTGCCCGCCGCCCTCGGTTTCCGTGGCCGCGCGGCCCGCGACTGCGTCCGTGTCATGCACGGCGGCCTCTCGGACGAGCAGCAGATGGACCGTGTCGAGGAGTTCGGCCTGGCCGACACGCCCGTCCGGGTCCTGCTCACCGGTGACGTGGCCTCCGAGGGCGTCAACCTGCACCGGCAGTGCCACCAGCTCGTGCACTACGACGTGCCGTGGTCGCTGATCCGCATCGAGCAGCGCAACGGCCGTATCGACCGGTACGGGCAGGCCCACCCGCCGGAGTTCCGGGCGCTGATCCTCACCAGCGAGGTGGAGGGCGCCAAGGACGACACGGTGGTCGCCGAGCGGCTGCTGGAACGCGAGGACCAGGCGCACCGCTCGCTGGGCACGGCGGAGGCGGTGACCGGCCTGTACCGGGCGGAGGCGGAGGAGCGGTCCCTCATCCAGGACCTGCTGCGCGGCAGGACCGTGGACGAGTCCCTGGACACGCCCCGCTCCGCGTCCGACGGCCGGGACGCCGGTCTGGACGACTTCCTCGCGGACTTCTTCGGCTCGGTGGACGCGACCGCGGACACGGCCGACGACCCGGATGCCGACGAACGCCCCGAGTCGGCTCCGGCCGGGACGCCCTCGTCGGCGGACCGGGACGACGCGAGCCCGGTACTCCCCCGGCTCTTCGACTCCACCGCCCACTTCGTGGACGAGGCGCTGCGCGAGGTGTATCCGGACGCCCGCGACCGGCTGGAGCTGGACCGCGACCAGCAGTCCGGGCTGATCTCCTTCCGCCCGCCGGCGGAACTCGTCCACCGCCTCAAGGCGCTGCCCTCGGACTACCTGCGCGAGCAGCGGCTGCGGGAGCGGCTGCTGGTGACCTTCAACCGCCGCCTGGCCGAGCACTCCCTTCAGCGGGCCCGGCAGTCCTCCACGTCGAGCTGGCCCGAGATCTCCCTGCTCACCGACCTGCACCCGGTGGTCGACTGGCTCACCGACAAGGTCCTCGTCGGCCTGGGCCGCCAGGAGGCGCCGATGATCACGGCGAACGTGGCGGAGCCGGTCTACCTCGTCCAGGGCGTCTACTCCAACAAACTGGGCCGGCCCACCGTCGTGAAGTGGATGGGCGTGACCTGGCGGGAGGCCGCCGGGGAGGGACTGGCCGTCGACGACATGGTGTCCCTGCTGCGGCGCGCCGGTGTCGGCCCCGCCATGGCGAACAAGCGGGGCTACCTCGATCCCGCGCCCCTGAGCGCGGCTCTCCCCCGGGTGCTGGAGACGGCCGGGGCGTTCCTCGACGCCCACCGGGACGCCTGGGACGAACCGCTGCGCCGGCCCGTCGAGGAGTACAAGCTGCGGCTCGGCGCCTGGGAGCAGCCCACGCTGGGCGGGGAGCGCACCCGGGAACGCCTCGCCGGTCTCGCCGACTCGCTGCTGACGACGGGCAGGCCCCTGCTGCGGGTCCTCGCGGTGCTGGTACCGGACACCGAGACCGACGCCACGCACGGGAACGGCGACGGATCGCGTCCCGTCTCCCTCTCCGACCCGTCGTCGTCCGCCTTCCGCCACTCACCCCCGCTCGCCGCACTGTGACCCCGGTCTGTGATCCCCTGAGAGAAGCCCTGTCATGACGTACGACTCCCTGGTCAACCGTGGCGACTACTTCTCGGCTCACTACCTGGCCGAGGTGCTGCCGAAGGATCTCAAGTCGGGCCTGCTCCAGAAGTGGAAGGAGCGCGAGGAGGCGGCGAGGCCGCCCGCCGACCACGACGGCGGAACCGACGAGGAGACGTCCGCCGCGCCGACACCCGGCCGGACCGAACTGCCGGTGACCCCGCGCGCAGGACTGCGGGCGCTGCGCCGGGACTACTTCCGCGCGCGGTCCTCCTTCGCCCTCCCCGAGGACGAGGACGGCATCATCACCGTCCGGGACGCCGACGACGACGCCTTGACCTACGAGAAGCCGGAGTGGCGGGAGCGGGTACGGGCGCTCAACGCCGAGGTGCTGCGCGCGCTCGGCTATGACGCGAAGCCGCGCGTCCTCTCCGTCGAGCGGGCGGGCCGGGCGTACGAGGTCCCGGTCGCCCACGCCGAGAAGGGTCTCGTCGCGCTGGACTGCGGCTGGGCCGCCGAACCCGACGCCGCCCTCGACCCGAAGGGCCGGGGACGCCTGCTGGAACCGGTGCCGCTGGACGGCCCCGACCCGGTGGAGACCGGCTCCAAGCTCGCCGCCTTCGTGTTCGCCTGCGAGGAACCGCCCCGGTACGTACTGCTGCTCGGCGGCGGAGTGATCGTCCTCGCCGACCGGGCGGTGTGGGGCGAGGGACGCTATCTCGGCGTCTCCCTGGACACCGCGCTCCAGCGCAACGACACCCGGGCGGGCGGCGAACTCGACACCGTCGCCGCGCTGTTCGGCGCGGACTCGCTGCGCACGCCGGAGGAGGGCGGCGAGAACCCGCTGGCCGAACTGGTCGGCAAGTCCGCCAAGCACGCGGTCGGGGTCTCCAGCGAGCTGCGCGACGGCCTGCGCAAGAGCGTCGAGCTGATCGCGAACGAGGTGCTCCAGCGGCTGCGCGAGCAGGGCGTCCGGCCCGAGGACATCGCCGAACTCTCTGATGGAAGGCAGCTGACCCGCGAGTCGCTGCGCTACCTCTACCGGATCCTGTTCCTGCTGTACGCGGAGGCCCGCCCCGAGCTGGGCATCCTGCCCGCCGACTATCCCGAGTACCAGCAGGGGTACGGACTCGGCCGACTCGGCGAACTCGTCGCCGAGCGGGAGCCGGTGAGCGACACCGCCCGCAAGGGCTTCTACCTGTACGAGTCCCTGGACCTGCTGTTCCGCAAAGTGCAGGACGGCTACCGCACCCGCCGCACGCACGGTGTGGATGCGACCCACGCCGACGCGGCCGACGCACGGATCAGCGAGGACGTCGGTCTGCGCTTCGAGCCGCTGCACAGCAAGCTGTTCGAGCGCGAGGCCATCCGCCTGATCGGCGCGGACAGTCTCCCCGATCCGCGGTACGACTCGGACGAGGCACTGGCACGCGGCGAGGCCGTCCGCTACCTGGACACCCGGCTGCGCAACGCCACGCTCCACCAGGTGCTGCACAGCCTGATGATCACCCAGGGCAAGCGGGGGGAGCGCGGCGGCTTCATCTCGTACGCGCAGCTCGGCATCAACCAGCTCGGCGCGGTGTACGAGGGCCTGATGTCGTACAGCGGCTTCATCGCGGGCGAGGAGCTGTACGAGGTCGCCAAGCACGGCGACCCGAAGGACGGCTCCTGGCTCGTCCCCAAGTCGAAGATCGCCGACTACGACGACTCCGTGTTCGTCCGGCGCCGGGACCGGCTCACCGGTGAGGAACTCCGCGTGCGGTACGCGCCGGGCTCGTTCGTGTACCGCCTCTCCGGACGCGACCGGCAGACCTCCGCGTCGTACTACACGCCGGAGTCGCTGACGAGGGTCACGGTGCAGCTGGCGCTCCAGCAGCTCCTCACCGAGACCACGGAGGCGAAGGAACTCCTGGAGTGGCGGATCTGCGAACCCGCCCTCGGCTCGGGCGCCTTCCTCAACGAGGCGATCAACCAGGTCGCGGCGGAGTACCTGCGGCGCCGGCAGGCCGAGCTGGGCGAGTCGATCGACACCGAGCAGTACGCCGTCGAACTCCAGAAGGCGAAGGCGTACATCGCCCTGCACAATTCGTTCGGGGTCGACCTCAACGAGACGGCCGTGGAGCTGGCCGAGGTGTCGTTGTGGCTCAACACCATGCACCCCGGCATGGAGGCCCCCTGGTTCGGCCTGCACCTGCGGCGCGGTAACTCCCTCATCGGCGGCCGACGCGAGGTGTACGCGGCGGAACGGCTGAAGAAGGGCGGCTGGCTGGGGACCACTCCGGAGCGGTTCCCGTTGGCGGAGGCCGTGGCGGGTGCGTCGCTTCCGGAGGGCGCGGTGCACCACTTCCTGCTTCCGGCCAAGGAGTGGGGTGCGGTCGCCGCCGAGAAGGAGGCGAAGGCGCTCGCCCCTGCGGAGGCGAAGGCTCTGGGCGCGTGGCGGAAGGCGGTCACGAAGTCGCCTACGGCGAAGCAGACGGCTCGGCTTCAAGGACTGGCCCGGCGGGCCGAGTACTTGTGGGAGCTGGTCGTCCGGCGGCTGGAACTGTCGGAGCGGGACATCTCCCGCGACATCCGGGTGTGGGGAGCGGAGGACGACTGGTTGCGCCGGCCGAAGGCCGCCGTGCAGCGGGACGCGATCCTCGCCGACCTCCAAGCGGAGGACACCCCCTACTGGCGCCTCAAGACGCTGATGGACACGTGGTGCGCGCTGTGGTTCTGGCCCGTGCAGAACGCCGCGCTGCTGGACGGTACGGACGAGCGGTACGCGCGGGCGGAGGCGCTGGCGGCGCGGGCGGCGGAGTTGGAGGCGGTGGGCGTCGGGGGTGGTACGGAGAGCGGCGGCGACGATGTACTGCTGGCCTGGGAGGCGGATGCCCTGCCGGGCTTCACCGCCGAGCCGCAACAGATGACGTTGACGCGGGACTCCGTGTCGCGTCGCCGCACCGGCCGCCGCAAGGGGCAGATCAAGGGTGAGCGCCGCGATGTCATCGCGCTCGCCGACCTGGAGGACTGGATCGACTTCGCCGAGGCGCTGCTGGGCACGCAGGATGTGCCGGAGGAGTCGTTGGTGTCGACGTTCGAGGACCTTGACGACCTGTCCCGGTACGAGGACGAGCTGCCCGAGTGGATGGGCATGGACCGGTTCCAGTTGCTGGAGGAGCGGTTCCTGTGGGCGGGCGCAGCGCGGGATGTGGCCAAGACGCAGGGGTTCTTCCACTGGGAGTTGGAGTTCGCGCAGGTGTTTGCGCGGGGTGGGTTTGAGTTGCAGGTGGGGAATCCGCCTTGGGTTCGGCCTCGGTGGCATGAGGACGTAATTTTGGCGGAGTTGGAGCCGTGGTTCGTGCTAGCAGAGAAGCCTAGTGCGGCGGAGTGGCGCCTCCGTAAGGAAGAGGTGCTGGCCACATGTACGGACGGCCAGAATTTCCTCCTCAACGAACTGACCACTCATGCGGGCGCCGTCTCCACGCTGGTCAGCACGACCACGTACCCGCTCCTAGCCGGCACACAGGGCGACCTCTATCGAGCCTTCATGGTTCGGGTGTGGCAACAGATTGCGCCGCACGGCAGCGCGGGCATGATTCACCCGGACACCCACTTCGGCGGCGTACATGAGGGTGTCATCCGGGCCGCCGCGTATTGTCACCTCCGAGTGCATGCACACTTTGTAAACTCGGCTAACTGGGCGTTTGAAGACCTCTATCGCGCGTGGGAGTTCGGACTGCATATCTATGGCACTCCACAGGAGCCTGACTTTCTGCACGTCAGTGAACTCCGAGACGCTCAGACCCTGCCCGACTCCCTAACTCATGAGGGGCAAGGCCACGCACCAGGAATCAAGCACAATGGTTCGTGGGACATCCGGCCTCACCGTGAGCGTCTGGTACATGTGGACACTGCACTGCTAGCTGGTTGGCAGGCTCTGACCGGCTCAACGGGTTCAGCGGCACAGACACCGCTGCTTTACCCAGTCCTCCTCGGCGAACAAGGGGCCATCGAGGCGCTGGCCTCTCATCCAAGCACCCTGGACGATTACCGCCCTATGATCTCCAGAGGATACGATGAAACCAAGGCGAAAAAGGACGGCTTGATCCGCTGGGGAAACCAACCAGTCTCCAAGCTAGCCGATGTTATCCTGCAGGGGCCGCATTTCGCATCAGCGCTTCCCTTCTCAAAACAGCCAAGGATTCCCTGCCGAAGCAACAGGGACTGGGATTTTCTCGTGCCGACGGAGTTGCCCGTTGGGTGTATCCCCGTAACTAACCTCGTGCGGGCCACCGACGAGGCCACGTATCTCGCGAATCAAGACCCTTGGACTGGCAAGCCTTTCACCACGTTCTTCCGACTGGCCTGGCGCAGGATGATTCCGTTTAACACGAGCCGTAGCCTGCAAGCAGCTCTCATCCCGCCCGGTCCCGCTCATATCCACGCCGTACAATCATTGGCCTTGGCAAACAACCGACTAACCGCCCTTAACGCAGGCTTCTGGGCGTCATTGCCACTCGACTACTTGCTACGCATTACCGGACGCTCCGACCTCACGCCCGCTAGCGCGAAGCAGATGCCGGCCCCAGACCCGGAGCACCCCCTCGTTCCGGCCCTACTACTGCGCACCCTCCGCCTAAGCGCCCTCACTGACCACTACGCCCCTCTTTGGTCCGAGCTGTTCGACCCGCGATGGGCAGGCTACGAGGACTGGGCAAGCCCCTACTGGCCTAACCTGAAGCCCCTCGCAGCAGGTCTCAATCCGACCTGGGAGTACAGCACCCCTCTCCGCACTGAACACGAGCGCCGCGCCGCTCACGTCGAACTCGACGCCCTCGTCTCCGTCTGGCTCGGCATCACCGCCGACCAGCTCGCCGCCATCTTCAAGTCGCGCTACCCCCAGCTCTACGACTACGAGTCAGCAACTTGGTTCGACGCCAACGGCCGCAAGATCGCCGCTGACTTCAACACCTATGGCCACGGCCAGACCAAGCAGGACTACCTCGACCTCATGGCTCATCTGGAAGACCCGGAGCACACCCCACCCCCCGAGGGCTACCAGCCCCCGTTCTACAAGGCCGACCGCGAAGCCGAGATGCGAACGGCACACGCCCACTTCCAAGCGCGACTGGACGCCGAGATCGCCGCCGGACGTTGGACTCCTCCCGTCCGTAAAAAGGCAAAGGCGTAGTCATCCGACACAGGTCTGCCCCCGGTCCGGGACTGGGGGCAGACGTGTGGCCTACTGAGCAGCGAAGCCGACGAACGCCGTCCAGGCAACAGCAGCGACCGAGAGAGCAGGTCGGCTTGTGTCCTTGGAGTCACGCACGCGGACGACGTTGGCGCAGTCGGCGACCTCGACGCACTCTCCTCCAGCCCCACCGCTGTAACTGCTCTTGCGCCACGACAGTTCGCCCGCCGCACCCGGGGTCTCGTTCACTTCACACCTCTCCAAGCAGCTTCTCAACGAAGGCCAGTGACTCGCGAGGAGTGAGGGCCTGCGCACGGATGATGCCGTACCGAGACGCGATTCCCTGGACCTCCCGCCGGTCGCTGACCATTGTGCTGCGTCCCTGCGTTTCCAGGTAAGCCACTTGATCGCCACCAGGGCGGTACAGCAAGGTGAACGGCCCGTCCACGCCTGCGTTGTCCTCGCGGTCGAGCGGCATGATCTGGATCTCGACGTTCCGGTACGCGCCGAGCAGCATCAACTGCTCCAGTTGACCACGCATCACCGACAAGCCGCCCAACGGCCGACGTACAACCGCCTCGTCGATGACAAAGCTCAGCAGGGGCGCAGGCCTGCGCTCGAATACATGCTGGCGCGCGAGGCGGGCGGCGACCCGCTGTTCCAGGGTCTCCTCGTCCAGCAACGGACGCCACATACCGAACACCGCCCGCATGTACTCCTCAGTCTGAAGCAGTCCAGGCACCGCCTGAGTCGCGTACACCCACAGCTCAACAGCCTCCCCCTCCAACCGCGCCGCGTCCCGAAAGAACGCCGGATACTGCGCCCGAGCCACCTCCTCCTTCATCTCCTGGAGGACCCCGCCCGCGTCCAGCACCT
>NZ_JBHMCY010000040.1:0-44056 GCF_042430725.1 Streptomyces cinereospinus
ACCGGGACCACCCCGGCGACGGCCGCTCCGAGCCCCTCCGGCCCGGCCGCCGGCACCCCGGCGCGGGCCGCCAGCGTCAGCACCAGCCGGGCCGCGCAGGCCGCGACGGCGACGGCGAGCGCGCCCCGGGCCCAGGAGGCGGCGTAGAGCTGCGCGAGGGCCGCCACCTGGGCCAGCAGGACGAGGACCAGGGTGAGCACCCCGAACGGCCCGATGTCCGACTGCTTCATGATCCGCAGGGCGTCCGCGGCCGGCTTGCCGCTGCCCAGCCCGTCCGCCGTGTCGGCCAGCCCGTCCAGGTGCAGGCCCCGGGTGAGGACGGCCGGTACCGCGACGCCGCCGACGGCGGCGAGCAGCGGGCCCGCGCCGAGCAGGAGCAGCAGCACACCGAGGCCGGCCGCGCCGAGGCCGACGGCGAGGCCGGCGAGCGGGGCGCAGAGCATCCCGCCGCGCGCCGCCTCACGGTCCCAGCGGGTCACCCGTACCGGCAGGACGGTCAGGGTGCCGAAGGCGAAACGGAGGCCGTGCGCGGGCGGGAGCGAGGGCATCTGGGCAGGGTACGCGACCGTTCGCGGAGCATCCGCGGTGATACCTGGGCACACTGGGACCCATGGGGACCTGGCTGGAACGCAACATCGTCGAACCCGGCAAGCTCCCCCTGCTGCTCGCCCTCACCGCCTTCGTGCTGACCTTCCTGATCACCCGGCTGATCACGCGCATGATCCGGGCGGGCCGGGGGCCCTTCGGCAACGTCGAGGCGGGCGGCGTGCACGTCCATCACGTGGTGCCCGGCGTGGTCCTCGCCCTCGTCGGCGGCTTCGGCGCGGTGGCCGCCGGCCGGCACGGCTTCGGGTCCTGCCTGGCGGCCGTGATCTTCGGGGTCGGCGCGGGGCTGGTGCTGGACGAGTTCGCGCTGATCCTGCACCTGGCCGACGTGTACTGGACCGAGGCGGGCCGCAAGAGCGTGGAGGCGGTGGTGCTCACCGCCGCGCTGGTGGGGCTGTGGGTGGCCGGTTTCGCGCCGTTCGGCGTCGACGGCCTGGACGAGGACGAGGTGCAGTCGCGCGGCTCGGTCATCACCACCGTCGCCGCCACCTTCCTCGTCTCGCTCGTCGCCCTGGCCAAGGGCAAGTTCCGGCTGGCGATCCTCGGCGTGATCGTCCCGTTCGTCGCCCTGTTCGGCGCGCTCCGGCTGGCCCGCCCCGGCTCCGCCTGGGCCCGCCGCTTCTACCGCCGCCGCCCCCGCGCCCGGGCCAGGGCCCGCCTGCGCGCCTACCACCACGACCGGCGCTGGCTGGGCCCCACCCGCAGATTCCAGGACTGGCTGGGCGGCACTCCCGACCCCGAGCGCCCACGGGCCGTGCAGGGCCGCTGATCCGGCCCCGCCGCGACCGGCGCGACCCCCGGCACCGGCCGGCCCTTGCCGGGCGGCTCCCGCACCGGTCGTGGCGGGGCCGGCCGGAGGGGACCCTTGTCGGGGCGCTCCGCGCCGGATGCCCCGCGCCTCCCGGTGCGCGGCGGGGCCGGCCGGAGAGGGCTCCGGCGGTGGCCGGCGGGTGCGGTCCGGGAACCCCGGGCGCCGCACGCATCCGGGACTCGCCCCCAGCGCCCCCTCCCGGGCGCCCCCGCATCCGCGGCCTGCGCGGCACCCGCCCGTTCCTGCCCGTCCCGGTCGCCGTCCCGCTCCTCGGCCGTCCCGGTCGCCGTTCCGTTCCTGCCCGTTCCGGTCGCCGTCCCGCTCCTCGGCCGTCCCGGTCGCCGTCCCGCTCCTCGGCCGTCCCGGTCGCCGTCCCGCTCCTCGGCCGGGCCGGCTACTCGGCCGGCTCCGCGGGCTCCGGCCGGTCGGCCCGCTCCGTGTGCTCCGGCGGCCCGGCCGTTCCCTTGTGCTCCGGCTGCTCCGGCTGCTCCGGCTGCTCCGGCAGCTCCGCCGCCAGCGCCGCCGCGGCCTGGACCAGGGGCAGCGCCAGCAGGCCGCCCGCGCCCTCGCCGACCGCCACCCCGTGGTCGAGCAACGGCTCCAGCGCCATCCGGTCCAGCGCCTTGGCCTGCCCCGGCTCGCCGCTGTCGTGCCCGGCCAGCCACCAGTCCGGCGCCCGGAACGCGATCCGCTGCGCCACCAGCGCGCACGCGGCGGCGACCACGCCGTCCAGGATCACCGGCGTCTTGCGCACGGCGCACTGGAGCAGGAACCCGGTCATCGCCGCGACGTCGGCCCCGCCGACCGCGGCCAGCAACCGCAGCTGGTCCCCGAGCACCGGCCGCGCCCGCCGCAGCGCGTCCCGGACCGCCGCGCACTTGCGCATCCACACCAGGTCGTCGATCGCGAGCCCGCCCCGCCCGGTCACCACCGACGCGTCGGTCCCGCACAACGCCGCGACCAGCACCGCGGCCACCGTGGTCCCGCCCACGCTCACATCGCCGAGCACCACCAGATCGGTACCGGAGTCGGCCTCCTCGTCGGCCACCGCGACCCCGGCCCGGAACGCGGCCTCGGCCTCCTCGGCCGTCAGCGCGTCCTCGACGTCGATCCGCCCGCTGCCCCGCCGTACCCGGTGCCTCACGACCTCCGCGGGCAGCGCCCGCGGGTCGCAGTCCAGCGCCATGTCCACCACCCGCACCGGCACGCCGAGCCGCCGGGCCAGCACCGACACCGGGCGGCCGCCCTCCAGCACCTCCCGCACCAGCTCCGCGGCACTGCCCGCGGGCCGCGCCGACACGCCCAGCCGCGCGACACCGTGGTCGCCGGCGAACAGGACCACCCGCGGCCGGTCCACCGGCCGCACCGGTACGGCGCCCTGCGCCGCGGCCAGCCACTCACCCAGGTCGTCGAGGCGCCCGAACGAACCGGGCGGCACGATCTGACGCTCCCGGCGCGCCTCCGCGTCGCGGCGCACCCCGCCGTCCGGGCGCTCGATCAGATCGGTGAAGTCGTCGAGATTAAGCGAGCTCATTCGCCGAACAGTACCGGCCCCGGTCGAACAGGACGGCGCCACAGGGCGACCACCGACCCAGCACGTCGTTGCACCCAAGATCGCGATCCCCTACGTTCCGTTTTGCAGCGGATTGTCATACGTCCCTTCCTCCTCCGTCCGTCGCGCCCGGGAGCCGCCCATGTCGTCGTCCGCCCCCCTCGCCCCACCGGCGATCGACCTGCGCCGCGCCACCTACCTCGCCGAACTCGCCCAGGGCACCGAGCGTTTCCTCGCGCCGCGCCGCGCGACCTGCCCCTGGTGCGGCGGGCAGGGCCTGCGCACCCGCCTGACGGCACCCGACGTGATCCAGCACAAGCCGGGCACGTTCACCGTCGAGGAGTGCGAGGACTGCGCCCACGTCTTCCAGAACCCCGGCCTCACCCCCGAGGGCGTGGCGTTCTACCAGCGGGACCAGGACGGGTGCGACCGCCCGCCCGGCCGCCGCCGCGACCTGGAGCGGGTCCGCGCCGTGCTGGCGTACCTCCCGGAACCGGAGAGCTGGCTGGACGTCGGCACCGGCGACGGCGACTTCCCGGCCGTCGCCCGGGAGGTGCTGCCGTACACGTCCTTCGACGGCACGGACCCCACCCCGCGGGTCCTGCGCGCCCGCGCGACCGAACGCGTCGAGGAGGCCTACGAGGGGCACCTGATCACCCCCGGCCTGCTGGCCCGCCTGCGCGCCCGCTACGACGTGGTCAGCGTCTTCCACCAGCTGGAACGGTCGCCGGCCCCGCGCGAGGAACTCCGGGCGGCGGTCGCGGCCCTGCGCCCCGGCGGCCACCTCGTGCTGGAACTGGCCGACCCGCACAGCGCCTCCGCCGCGCTCCTGGGCACGTGGTGGCCCGGCCACGCGCAGCCCCGCCGGCTCCACCTGCTGCCGCTCCGCAACGTCCACGCGGCCCTGGAGTCGCAGAACTGCACCATCCTGCGTACCGACACCTCCGCCCCGCACACCCCCACCGACCTCGCCACGGCGACCGCCCGCGCCGTCGCCCACGCCCTGCCGTCGCCCGACACCCCGTGGCGGGCCACCCCGCCCACCTTCCTCCAGCACGTCACGCGCGTGAGCCTGACGGCGGCCGCGCTGCCCCTGCGCCTGACCGCCGCCGCCCTGGACCACGCCCTCGCACCGCTGGTCCGGCGCACCGCCTTCGCCAACGCCTACCGGGTGATCGCCCGCAAGGAGCCACTGCCGTGAGGGACTGCCGAGGGGCGCCGCTCAGCCCCGCAGGACCACCGCCTGACCCGCCACCACCATCAGCACCTGTTCGCACTCGCCCGCGAACGCCGCGTTCAGCCGCCCGAGTTCGTCCCGGTAGCGCCGCCCGGACGCCGTGGCCGGGACGATGCCCGACCCCACCTCGTTCGACACGGCCACCACCACCCGGCGCGTGCCCCGCACCGCCTCCGTCAGCGTCCGCACCCGCTCGCGCAGCGCCTTCTCGCCGCCGTCGGCCCACTCCGCGTCGTCCCACGCGCCCACGGCGTCCATCGCGTCCGTCAGCCACAGCGACAGGCAGTCGACCAGCAGCGGCGGTCCGTCCTCGCGGAGCAGCGGCACCAGGTCGCAGGTCTCCACCGTCCGCCACGACCCCGGCCGCCGCTCCCGGTGCGCGGCCACCCGCTCCGCCCACTCGCCGTCCCCGTTGCGGGTGCCGCCCGTCGCGACGTACAGCACGTCCGGGAACGCCTCCAGCCGCCGCTCCGCCTCCACCGACTTGCCCGACCGCGCCCCGCCGAGCACCAGCGTCCGCCGCGGCACGACCGGCACGTCCGGCACGACCGGCCCGTCTTCGTACGCCCCGACCACCACAGCCGTCCCGTCCGGCACCGCCCGCGCCCCGGCCGCGGCCAGCCGCCGGCGCGTCTCGGCCCCGGGCGGCAGGTCGTGGTCCAGGTGGACGGCGACGACGTCGGTCGCGGGCCCGGCCGCCCCCACCGCCCGCAGCCGCGCCAGCGCGTCCGGCCGCCCCACCACGTCCAGGAGCACCAGGTGGTACGGCTCCGCCGCCGCGCTGCCCTCCGCCAGCCCGGCCGGCGCGCACCCCGGCGGCAGGTACAGCAGCCGCTGCCCGTCCGGCCCGGTCACCGCGTACCCCGTGCCCGGCGCGTCCATCGCCAGCGCCCGCACCCGATGCCCCGTCAGCAGCGCCAACTCCCGCCCGTCCGGCATCCGCCCGGGCTGCGGCAGCCCGGCCGGCACCTCGACCGGCGGCCCGTTGTGCGGATGCGACAGCAGCACCTGCCGCACCCCCGCCAGCGACCGTCCCGCCCGCGCCGCGGCGAACGCCGCCCCGGGCGTCAGGTCGAGCAGCAGCGCCCCGTCCACGAGCACGGCCGTGGCCGCCCGCGCGTCCGCGCCCCGGGCGGTCGCGCAGGCCGCGCAGGGGCAGTCGGGGCGGGGGAGTCCCGCGGGGGCGCCGGTGCCGAGCAGAGTCAGTTCCACGATCCGATTCTCACCGGGCACTGCCCGTCATGCGCGTCCGGGGCGTCCCGGCAGGGCGCCGGAACCGGTGGCCGGCCGCCGTCTGACGACGGCTCACCCGGCGGAGCGCATAGGCTCGGGGCGGGGACCGGACCAAGATCCGGCCCAGGCTCTGCAGGCGCTGACAGCTGGGAGGCGTACATGGCGGCATGGACGTGGCGGTTCGAGAAGGCCGACGGGACGGAGGTCCAGCCCGCGGTCGAGCCCGAGGAGTTCACCACGCAGGGGGACGCCGAGTCCTGGCTGGGGGAGCACTGGAAGGACCTGCTCGCCGGGGGCGCGGACCAGGTACGGCTGTTCGAGGACGACACCGAGATCTACGGACCGATGAGCCTGCACGCGGACGAGTCCTGACCCGGAAGGGGCGGCCGGAGCGGCCGCCCCTTCGTGCCCCGGCCCGCCGGGCGCCGAGCGCGGCCCGCCGCCGGCCGTCCCGGGCGGACGTCACCGGGATCGCGGCCCTGATGCCGGGCGCCGGGCCCGCTCCGCCGCCGGCGCCGGTCCCGGCCGGCCCGGGACGCCGAGGCCCCGCCCGCCGGAGGCGGCCGGGGCACCGGCGCCGGGACGGATCGCCCCCGGCGTCCGCACCCTGCCGGCGGTCAGCCGCGCACCCCGCACAGATGCAGCAGCGCCGCGACCCCCCGGTACGGATCCGTCCGCCCGGCCCGCTCCTCCACCGCCAGCAGCGTCTCCACGTCGGCCGGCACCTCGGCCCCGTCCGCCGCCGTGTCGGTGAAGACCCGCACGCCGTACCAGGCGTGCAGCGGCGCCCCGATCCCGGCCAGGGTGGCCGTCAGAGCGGCCAGCCGGTCGGCGCGGACGTCGAGGCCGAGCCGGTTGCGGTAGGCCGTGGTGTCGAAGGCGGCGAGCGCCGTGGTCCAGTCGCCGGACAGGCCCGGCCGGAGGGCCAGCGCGTCCCCGTTGCGCACCAGCAGCGACAGCAGCCCGCCCGGCGCCAGCATCCGCGCCAGCCCCGCCAGCAGCGGATCGGGATCGTCCACGTACATGAGGACGCCGTGACAGAGCACGACGTCGAAGCTGCCGGGCAGGAAGTGCACCCCCGTGTCCCGGCCGTCCCCCTCGACGAGCCGCACCCGCTCCCGGATCCCCTCCGGCTCCTCGGCGAGCGCCGACCGCGCCGCGGCGAGCATGGTGGCGTCCTTCTCTATGCCGGTCACCTGGTGCCCGGCGCGGGCCAGCCGCAGCGCCTGCGTACCCTGGCCCATCCCCACGTCGAGCACCCGCAGCCGCTGCCCGACCGGGAACCGCCCGGCCATCTGCTCGTCGAGCTGCCGGGCCACCAGCTCCTGCCGGACGACGTCACGCAGCCCGCCGAGCCCGCTCAGCCAGGCGTTCGCCGCGTCCCCGGAGAAGGGCGTCGCGCTCAGGGCCGCTCTCCGCGCTTGACCCGCGGCTTGGGCAGCCGGAGCCGGCGCATCTGGAGGGAGCGCATCAGCGCGTAGGCGACCGCGCCGCGCTTGTTGTCGTCGGGGAAGCGCTCGGCCAGCCGCTTCTTCAGCCGGAACCCGGTGACGATCGAGTCCAGGACGATCAGCACGATCACCACCAGCCACAGCAGCAGCGCGATGCTCTGCAACGACGGCACCCGGATCATGCTCAGCACCAGGATGACCACGGCCATCGGCAGGAAGTACTCCGCGATGTTGAACCGCGAGTCGACGAAGTCGCGGGCGAACCGGCGGACCGGACCCTTGTCGCGCGCCGGGAGGTACCGCTCGTCTCCACTGGCCAGCGCCTGGCGCTGGCGCTCCATGGCGGCACGGCGCTCCTCACGCTGCCGCCGGGCGGCCTCCTTGCGCGTCATCGACGGGTTGGCGACGCTGCGGCGCTGCGACTGCGCCGCACTGCGCTTGGGCGTCGGCCGGCCCTTGGGGGCCTGCGGGTCTCGGGTCTGCTGGGAGCCGGTCACCTGCGCCTGGGCGGCGACGGCGGCCTTCTCGTCTTTGGCACGGCTACGGAACACAAAACCCAAGGGTACGGGGTCGGGGGGCATGGACCCCAGCCCCGCGGGGAACGATCCCGCAACACCGGTCGTCTGTAGGGGGACAGAGGGGACGACGTGGACGCTCCCGGGCCCCGGGCCGTACCCGGGGATCACCTACTCCCTACGCCGGAGCTGGAGCGCACGCAGTCGTCCTCGGGGAGGAGCGCATCCGTCCCCGAACAGTGCGGTAATGGAAGCAGGGCCCGTACTGTGGGTCCTGTCGCAGAGCTGGAGCCGGAGTCCGTCAGAAGGGGGCGCGCGAAGCCCATGAGCGGTGTCATGAAGCGTATGGGGATGATCTTCCGCGCGAAGGCGAACAAGGCCCTTGACCGGGCCGAGGACCCGCGCGAAACCCTCGATTACTCGTACCAGAAGCAGCTGGAGCTGCTGCAGAAGGTCCGCCGGGGCGTCGCGGACGTGGCGACCTCGCGCAAGCGCCTGGAACTCCAGCTGAACCAGCTGCAGTCGCAGTCGACCAAGCTGGAGGACCAGGGCCGCAAGGCGCTCGCGCTGGGCCGCGAGGACCTGGCCCGCGAGGCGCTCTCCCGCCGGGCCGCTCTCCAGCAGCAGGTCACCGACCTGGAGACCCAGCACGCGACGCTCCAGGGCGAGGAGGAGAAGCTCACGCTGGCCGCCCAGCGGCTCCAGGCCAAGGTCGACGCCTTCCGCACCAAGAAGGAGACGATCAAGGCGACGTACACGGCCGCCCAGGCCCAGACCCGGATCGGCGAGGCCTTCACCGGCATCTCCGAGGAGATGGGCGACGTCGGGCTGGCCATCCAGCGGGCCGAGGACAAGACGGCCCAGCTCCAGGCCCGGGCCGGCGCGATCGACGAACTGCTCGCCTCCGGCGCGCTCGACGACCCCACCGGCATGGCGAAGGACGACATCCAGGCCGAGCTGGACCGGCTCTCCGGCGGCACGGACGTGGAGCTGGAACTGCAGCGCATGAAGGCCGAGCTGGCCGGGGGCACGGCCGGGCAGCAGGCCATCGAGGGCGGCCAGGAGCAGTCCGCCGCCCCGCAGCAGCCGCAGGACACCCCGCGCTTCGACAAGCAGTAGCCACGCACCGGAGGGCGACATGATCGTACGGATCATGGGGGAGGGGCAGGTGAGGCTGGCCGACAGCCACCTCACCGAGCTGGACGCGCTGGACGACGAGCTGCTGGCGGAAATGGAGAACGGCGACGGCCCCGGCTTCCGCCGCACCCTCCAGGCCCTCCTCACCCAGGTCCGCGCACGGGGCGAGCCCCTCCCGGACGACTCCCTCGAACCCTCGGAGCTGATCCTCCCGAGCCCCGACGCGACCCTGGAGGAGGTCCGCGCACTGCTCGGCGACGACGGCCTCATCCCGGGCGGCGGCTGACCCCCGGCGGACGGCCGGCCCCCGTTCCCGGCTCCGCCGGCTCCCCGTACGGTGACAGCCGTGAGCACCCTCGAAAGAGCCCGGCGCCGGCTGACGGTCCACCCCACGGCGCTGGACGCGGCGCTGGCGGCCGGCGTCCTGGCCTGCATGGTGGCCGGCTCCTTCGTGGACCCGCACGGCGAGCACGGCGTCGACTGGGCGCTGCGCACCCCGGACGCCCTCAGCCTGGTCCTGATGACCCTCGGCGCCGCCGCCCTGGTGTTCCGCCGCCGCACCCCCCTGCGGATCCTCGGCCTCACCGGCACCCTCGCCGTCGTCGAGTTCGCCACCGGCGACCCCAGAGCCCCGGTCGCCATGTCCGCCGTGGTCGCCCTCTACACCGTCGCCGCCCTCACCGACCGCTCCACCACCTGGCGCGTCGGCCTGCTCACCATGACCGTGCTGACCGGTGCCGCCATGCTGGCCGGTCCGCTGCCCTGGTACGCCCAGGACAACCTCGCCGTCTTCGCCTGGACCGGCATGGCCGCGGCCGGCGGCGACGCGGTGCGCAGCCGCCGGGACTTCGTGCACGCCATCCGCGAGCGCGCCGAGAAGGCCGAGCGCACCCGCGAGGAGGAGGCCCGCCGCCGGGTCGCCGAGGAGCGGCTGCGCATCGCCCGCGACCTGCACGACGTGGTCGCCCACCACATCGCCCTGGTCAACGTGCAGGCCGGGGTCGCCGCGCACGTCATGGACAAACGGCCCGACCAGGCCAAGGAGGCCCTGGCGCACGTGCGCGAGGCCGGCCGCTCCGCGCTGAACGAACTGCGCGCCACCGTCGGCCTGCTCCGCCAGTCCGGCGACCCGGAGGCCCCGACCGAACCCGCACCGGGGCTGGAGCGCCTGGACGAACTCGTCGGCACCTTCCGCAACGCCGGCCTGCACGTCGAGGTCGCCCGCGCCGACCACGGCACCAGCCTCCCCGCCGCCGTCGACCTGGCCGCCTACCGCGTCATCCAGGAAGCCCTCACCAACGTCCAGAAGCACGCCGGCACGACGGCGAAGGCCGAGGTCAGCGTGGTCCGCGTGGGGCCGAACATCGAGATCACGGTCCTCGACGACGGCTCCGGCGAGGACGACGGCCCGGTCTCCGGCGGCGGCCACGGACTGCTCGGCATGCGCGAACGCGTCACCGCCCTGCGCGGCACCCTCACCACCGGTCCCCGCTACGGCGGCGGCTTCCGGGTGCATGCGATCCTGCCGGTCACGACCCGCACCGCCCCAGCGAAGAAGGACCCCGCATGACGATCCGTGTCCTGCTCGCCGACGACCAGGCGCTGCTGCGCAGCGCCTTCCGCGTGCTCGTCGACTCCGAGCCCGACATGGAGGTGGTCGGTGAGGCCTCCGACGGCGCCGAGGCGGTGCGGCTGGCGCGGGAGCGGCGCGCCGACGTGGTCCTGATGGACATCCGGATGCCCGGCACCGACGGGCTGGCCGCCACCCGCATGATCAGCTCCGACCCCGGCCTCGCCCACGTCCGGATCGTCATCCTGACCACCTTCGAGGTCGACGACTACGTGGTGCGGTCGCTGCGCGCGGGTGCCTCCGGGTTCCTCGGCAAGGGCTCCGAACCGGAGGAGCTGCTCGCCGCCATCCGTGTCGCGGCCGGCGGCGAGGCGCTGCTCTCCCCGGCCGCCACCAAGGGCCTGATCGCCCGCTTCCTCGCGCAGGGCGGCGACCCGCTCGACACCGACCGCGACCCGGCCCGCTCCGAGCGCCTCGACGCGCTCACCGGGCGTGAGCGCGAGGTGCTCGTGCAGGTCGCGGGCGGGCACTCCAACGACGAGATCGCCGAGCGGCTGGAGGTCAGCCCGCTGACGGTGAAGACGCACGTCAACCGGGCCATGGCCAAGCTGGGCGCGCGCGACCGGGCGCAGCTGGTGGTGATCGCGTACGAGTCGGGGCTGGTACGTCCGAGGGTGGACTGACCCCGAAGGCGTGTACTGCGGCCGGAGTATGCGCCCGGTAAGGAAATGGACCCAGGGCCCGACGGATGGCCGTAGGGCGATGGCTCAGGGTGTAGGTACGGGCGCTCACATGTGCCCGTGCTCCGCTCAGGCCACGGAAGAGAGACGCTGACCCATGTCCTGGCTGTCCAGATTCAGCCTCGCGCAACGGGCCCTGATAGGGCTGATGTCGATCGTCGCGCTCGCCTTCGGTGCGATCGCGATCCCACAGCTCAAGCAGCAGCTGCTGCCCACCATCGAACTGCCCATGGTGTCGGTGCTCGCGCCGTACCAGGGCGCGTCCCCGGACGTGGTCGAGAAGCAGGTCGTCGAGCCCATCGAGGACAGCCTCGAAGCCGTCGACGGCATCACCGGCGTCACCGCCACGGCGAGCGAGGGCAACGCCGTGATCATGGCGTCCTTCGACTACGGCAACGACACCGACCAGCTCGTCGCCAACGTCCAGCAGGCCGTCAACCGGGCCCGCGTACTGCTGCCGGACACCGTCGACCCGCAGGTCGTCGCCGGCTCGACGGACGACATCCCGACCGTGGTGCTCGCCGTCACCTCCGACGAGGACCAGCAGGCGCTGGCGGACCGCCTGGACCGGACCGTCGTCCCGGCGCTGGAGGAGATCGACGGCGTCGGCCAGGTCACGGTCGACGGCGTGCGCGACCTCCAGGTCGCCGTCACCCCGGACGACCGCGGGCTGGCCCGGGCCGGCCTCACCGTCCAGAGCCTCGCCCAGGCGCTGCAGGCCGGCGGCGCCACCGTGCCGGCCGGCTCGTTCGACGAGGCCGGCGCCAACCGCACCGTCCAGGTCGGCGGCCCCTTCACCTCGCTCCGGCAGATCGAGGACCTGATGGTCACCGGCGAGGGCGCCGACCGGCCCGTGCGACTGGGCACGGTCGCCGAGGTGACCGAGGAGCAGGCGCAGGCCGACTCCCTCACCCGCACCAACGGCCGGCCCAGCCTCGCCGTCTCCGTCACCATGGACCGGGACGGCAGCGCGGTCGCCATCTCCGAGGAGGTCGAGCGGAAGCTGCCCGGCATGCGGGCCGACCTCGGCTCCGGCGCGACCGTCACGGTCGTCAGCGACCAGGGCCCGGCGGTGTCCGAGTCCATCGAGGGCCTCACCACGGAGGGCGCGCTCGGCCTGGTCTTCGCGGTCCTGGTGATCCTGGTCTTCCTGGCCTCGGTCCGCTCCACCCTGGTCACCGCGGTGAGCATCCCGCTCTCCGTCGTGCTGGCCCTGATCGTGCTGTGGACGCGCGACCTGTCGCTGAACATGCTCACGCTGGGCGCCCTGACCATCGCCATCGGCCGGGTCGTCGACGACTCGATCGTGGTGCTGGAGAACATCAAGCGGCACCTCGGCTACGGCGAGGAGCGCCAGGAGGCGATCCTCAAGGCGGTCCGCGAGGTCGCGGGCGCGGTGACGTCCTCGACGCTCACCACGGTCGCCGTGTTCCTGCCGATCGGCCTGGTCGGCGGCATGGTGGGACAGCTGTTCGGCTCGTTCTCGCTGACCGTCACGGCGGCCCTGCTGGCTTCGCTGCTGGTCTCGCTGACGGTCGTGCCGGTCCTGTCGTACTGGTTCCTGCGCGCCCCCAAGGGCACCCCCGAGGACGCCGAGGAGGCGCGCCGCCGGGCGGAGGAGAAGGAGGCGCGCAGCAGGCTCCAGCGGTTCTACGTCCCCGTCCTGCGCTTCGCCACCCGGCGCCGCCTGACCAGCGTGGCCATCGCGGTCGTGGTCCTGATCGGCACCTTCGGCATGGCGCCGCTGCTCAAGACCAACTTCTTCGACCAGGGCGAGCAGGCGGTGCTCACCATCAGGCAGGAGCTGAGGCCCGGCACCAGCCTGGCCGCCACCGACGCCCAGGCGAAGAAGGTCGAGCGGCTGCTCGCCGGCACCGAGGGCGTCAAGGACTACCAGGTGACGATCGGTTCCTCCGGCTTCCTGGCCGCCTTCGGCGGCGGCACCGACAGCAACCAGGCCTCGTACTCGGTGATGCTCGACGACGCGGCGTCCTTCGAGGACGTCCAGGACCGCCTCGAAGCGGGCCTGGCGAGGCTCGACGGTGTCGGGACGACCACCATCGCGGCCGGTGACGGTTTCGGCAGCCAGGACCTCAGCGTGGTCGTGAAGGCGGCCGACGGGGACGTGCTGCGCGAGGCCGCCGAGGAGGTCCGCACGGCGGTGGCCGGCCTGGACGACGTCACGGACGTCACCAGCGACCTGGCGCAGAGCGTGCCGCGCGTCTCCGTCACGGCGACGGACGAGGCGGCCGCCGCCGGCTTCACCGACCAGACGCTGGGCGCGGCCGTCGCCCAGGCGGTGCGCGGCACCACGGCGGGCACGGCGACGCTGGACGACACCGAGCGGGACGTCGTCATCAAGTCGGCGAACCCGGCCGAGACCATCGCCGAGCTGCGCCGCCTTCCGCTGGGCCCGGTGCGGCTGGGCGACATCGCGACCGTGCGGCTGGTGGACGGGCCGGTCTCCATGACCCGGATCGACGGCCAGCGCGCGGCGACCATCACCGCCAAGCCGACCGGCGACAACACGGGCGCGGTCAGCACCGAGCTCCAGTCGGAGATCGACGCACTGGACCTCCCGGCGGGCGCCACGGCCGAGATCGGCGGCGTCTCCGAGGACCAGGACGAGGCCTTCGCCAACCTGGGCCTGGCCATGCTGGCGGCCATCGCGATCGTGTTCATGCTGCTGGTGGCGACCTTCCGGTCGCTGGTCCAGCCGCTGATCCTGCTGGTCTCCATCCCGTTCGCCGCGACGGGCGCGATCGGCCTGCTGATCGCCACCGGCACCCCGATGGGCGTGCCCGCGATGATCGGCATGCTGATGCTGATCGGCATCGTGGTGACCAACGCGATCGTGCTGATCGACCTGATCAACCAGTACCGCGGCCAGGGGTACGGCGTGGTCGAGGCCGTGGTCGAGGGCGGCCGGCACCGGCTGCGCCCGATCCTGATGACCGCGCTGGCGACCATCTTCGCGCTGCTGCCGATGGCGCTGGGCATCACCGGCGAGGGCGGCTTCATCGCCCAGCCGCTGGCGGTGGTGGTGATCGGCGGTCTGATCACCTCGACCGTGCTGACCCTGCTCCTGGTCCCGACGCTGTACGCCGTGGTGGAGCTGCGCAAGGAGCGCCGGGCGAAGAAACGGGCGGCCAAGCGGCAGGCGAAGGCGGGCGCCCCGGCGGAGCCGCGGCAGGAGCCGGCGCAGGTCTGACCGGACGGCGCACCGGACAAACGCAGTGCACGCAGTGAGCAAGGGGGCCGCACCTCACCGGTGCGGCCCCCCTTCACGCGCGTGCGCGCCGGCGGTTACGGCAGCGCCAGCATCCGCTCCAGCGCCAGCTTCGCGAACGCCTCGGTCTCCGGGTCGACCTCGATGCGGTTGACCAGGTTGCCCTCGGCCAGCGACTCCAGGGCCCAGACCAGGTGGGGCAGGTCGATGCGGTTCATGGTCGAGCAGAAGCACACCGTGCGGTCCAGGAAGACGATCTCCTTGCCCTCCGGCGCGAAACGGTTCGCCAGGCGGCGGACCAGGTTCAGCTCGGTGCCGATGGCCCACTTCGAGCCGGCCGGCGCGGCCTCCAGCGCCTTGATGATGTACTCCGTCGAGCCGACGTGGTCGGCGGCGGCCACCACCTCGTGCCGGCACTCGGGGTGGACCAGCACGTTCACGCCCGGGATCCGCTCGCGCACGTCGTTGACCGAGTCGAGGCTGAACCGGCCGTGCACCGAGCAGTGGCCGCGCCACAGGATCATCTTCGCGGCCCGCAGCTCGTCGGTGGTCAGGCCGCCGTTCGGCTTGTGCGGGTTGTAGACGACGCAGTCGTCCAGCGACATGCCCATGTCCCGCACCGCGGTGTTGCGGCCGAGGTGCTGGTCGGGCAGGAAGAGCACCTTCTCGCCCTGCTCGAAGGCCCACTCCAGGGCCCGCTTGGCGTTGGAGGAGGTGCAGATGGTGCCGCCGTGCTTGCCGGTGAAGGCCTTGATGTCGGCGGAGGAGTTCATGTACGAGACGGGCACGACCTGCTCGGCGACGCCGGCCTCGGTGAGCACGTCCCAGCACTCGGCGACCTGCTCGGCCGTCGCCATGTCGGCCATCGAGCAGCCGGCGGCCAGGTCCGGCAGCACGACCTTCTGGTCGTCGGACGTCAGGATGTCCGCGGACTCGGCCATGAAGTGCACGCCGCAGAAGACGATGTACTCGGCCTCGGGGCGGGCGGCCGCGTCCCTGGCCAGCTTGAAGGAGTCGCCCGTGACGTCCGCGAACTGGATGACCTCGTCGCGCTGGTAGTGGTGGCCGAGCACGAAGACCTTGTCGCCCAGCTTCTCCTTGGCCGCGCGGGCGCGCTCGACCAGGTCCGGGTCGGACGGCGAGGGCAGGTCGCCGGGACACTCGACGCCGCGCTCGCTCCTCGGGTCGGCCTCGCGGCCGAGCAGCAGCAAAGCGAGGGGCGTCGGCTGTACGTCGAGCTCCTGGGTCTGGGCGGTGGTCACGGCACGCACCCTTTCTGTTCTGCGGCTCGCCGGTCCGGGGAGCCGGAACGGCGGGGCATACGGGACACCTTTCCGACTTCTCGTCGGATTGACGCTATCTATCATAACCGCTTCACGTCAGTTTGACGATGGCCATAGTGTCGATGTGACGTGAATCCCGGTGCCGCCCTGCCGGCCGGCGTCGTCCGGTTGTCCACACGGTGCTGTGCGCCCGCCGGGGCATGTGCGAGCATGAAGAGACGCCAACGAGACTCGACACGGGTCCGCCCCGGAATGAATCCGCGGCCCCGCCGGTTACCACCGTCGGCAAGCAGTCTCCGTACAACCCGGGAGAGATGTAGATGTCCGTATCGGACGAGACCAGCACCGTCACCGACGGCATCATCCTGACCGACGCCGCCGCGTCCAAGGTCAAGGCGCTGCTCGACCAGGAAGGCCGCGACGACCTCGCGCTGCGCGTCGCCGTCCAGCCCGGCGGCTGCTCCGGCCTGCGCTACCAGCTGTTCTTCGACGAGCGCTCGCTCGACGGCGACGTGGAGAAGGACTTCGGCGGGGTCAAGGTCGTCACCGACCGGATGAGCGCTCCCTATCTGGGCGGCGCGACCATCGACTTCGTGGACACCATCGAGAAGCAGGGCTTCACGATCGACAACCCGAACGCGACGGGCTCCTGCGCCTGCGGCGACTCCTTCAACTGAGCGTCGCGCCACACGGCGGAAGCGAAGGCGGGGGGCCCCCCCCCCGGGGGGCGCCGCCCCCCCCGAGGCCGCGGACGGCACGGCGGGCGACGGGGCGGGCGACCCGGCGGGCGGCGGTCCGTCGCTGGGCGTCGTCGCCGGGATCGCCGCGGTGGCGGCCCTGGGCGCGGCGGTGGGCTGGCAGGCCCGGCGGCGCCGGCATGACTGACCCCGCCGGCAGCGCCGTCCGGCGCCGGGGGCGGTCGTCCGTGCACCCCGCCGCCTGGTGGCTGTGGTCCCTCGGGCTGGGCGCCGCGGCCACCCGCACCACCAACCCCCTGCTGCTGGGCCTGCTGGTCGCGGTCTCCGCCTATGTCGTCATCGCCCGCCGCCCGCACACCCCCTGGGCCCGTTCCTACGGCGCCTTCGTCAAGCTCGGCCTCGCCGTCCTGCTCGTCCGGCTCCTCTTCGCCGTCGCCCTCGGCTCCCCCCTCCCCGGCACCCACACCCTGCTCACCCTTCCCGAAGTCCCGCTGCCGGACTGGGCCCAGGGCATCCGCCTGGGCGGCGAGGTCACCGCCGAGACCCTCGTCTTCGCCCTCTACGACGGCCTGAAGCTGGCCGCGCTGCTGATCTGCGTGGGCTCGGCCAACGCCCTGGCCGCCCCCACCCGTCTGCTCAAGTCGCTGCCCGGCGCCCTGTACGAGATGGGCGTGGCCGTGGTGGTGGCCCTCACCTTCGCCCCGCACCTCGTCGCCGACGGCCGGCGGCTGCGTGCCGCCCGCCGGCTGCGCGGCCGCCCGGACCGGGGCCTGAGGGGCCTGCTCCAGGTGGGCCTGCCCGTCCTGGAGGGCGCGCTGGAACGGTCCGTCGCCCTCGCCGCCGCCATGGACGCCCGCGGCTACGGCCGCACCGCCCGGGTCCCGCCCGCGGTCCGCCGGACGACCGCCGCGCTCACCCTCGCCGGCCTGCTCGGCGTCTGCGCCGGGACGTACGGCCTGCTCACCGCGGAGGGCGGGAGCTACGGCCTGCCGGTCCTGGCCGCCGGGCTCGCCGCCGCGCTGGCCGGGCTCCGGCTGGGCGGCCGCCGCACGCCCCGCACCCGCTACCGCCCCGACACCTGGAACGCCCGTTCCTGTCTGGTCGCCGCGTCGGGCGCCGCGGTCGCCGCGCTGCTGGCGCGGGCCGCCGGCACCGACCCGGCGGCCCTGCACCCGGGCGTGATCCCGCTGGTCGCGCCGATCCTGCCGCTGTGGCCCGCGGCGGCCGTACTCCTCGGCCTGCTCCCGGCGTTCGTCACCCCCGCACCCGAGCCGGCCGAGGCGCCCGGGACAGCCGGCCCCGGACGAGCCGCCCCCCGCGAGCCCGCTCGCGCCGCACCCGCCCGCGAGACACCCGCCCGCGAACAGACCGAGGTGAAGCCCTCATGATCCGCTTCGAGGACGTGTCCGTGACCTACGACGGGGCGGCCCGGCCGACCCTTCGGGGCGTCGACTTCGAGGTCCCCGAGGGGGAACTCGTCCTGCTCGTCGGCCCGTCCGGCGTCGGCAAGTCCACGCTGCTCGGCGCGGTCAGCGGTCTCGTCCCGCACTTCACCGGCGGCACCCTGCGCGGCCGGGTCACGGTCGCCGGCCGCGACACCCGCACCCACCGGCCGCGCGAACTGGCCGACGTGGTGGGCACGGTCGGCCAGGACCCCCTCTCGCACTTCGTCACGGACACCGTCGAGGACGAACTCGCCTACGGCATGGAGTCGCTGGGCCTGGCGCCGGACGTGATGCGCCGCCGGGTCGAGGAGACCCTGGACCTGCTCGGGCTGGCCGCTCTGCGCCACCGCCCGATCGCCACCCTCTCCGGCGGCCAGCAGCAGCGCGTGGCGATCGGCTCGGTCCTCACCCCGCACCCCGGCGTGCTGGTCCTGGACGAACCGACCTCCGCCCTGGACCCGGCCGCCGCCGAGGAGGTGCTCGCCGTCCTGCAACGCCTCGTGCACGACCTCGGTACGACCGTGCTGATGGCCGAGCACCGGCTGGAACGGGTCGTGCAGTACGCCGACCGGGTGGTGCTCCTCCCGGCGCCGGGAGCGGCACCGCTGCTGGGCGCCCCGGCCGAGATGATGGCCGTCTCGCCGGTGTGCCCGCCGGTCGTGGACCTGGGCCGGCTGGCGGGCTGGACGCCCCTGCCGCTGACGGTCCGCGACGCCCGGCGGCGCGCGGCGGACCTGCGGGGACGACTGGCGGAGCGGGAGGCGGACGCGGCTCGGCGGCGCGCGGAGCCGGGCGGCCGGCCGGCCCCGGCCCGCGGCGGCCACCCGTCCCCGCCCGCCGAGTCGGCGGCGGGCGGGGACCGCCGCTGGTTCCGGCGCACCCGCCGCCCCGCCCCGCACTCCCCCCGCACGGCGGAGGTCCGGGACCTGTCCGTCACCCGTGGCCGCGTCCGGGCCCTGTGCCACGTCGGCCTCACCGTCTCCCCCGGCGAGACCGTCGCCCTGATGGGCCGCAACGGCGCCGGGAAGTCCACGCTGCTCGGCACCCTGGTCGGCCTCGTCGCCCCGTCCGCCGGCGCGGTGCGCGTCGGCGGGGCCGCACCGCACCGCACGCCGCCTCCCGAGCTGGTACGCCGGGTCGGTCTCGTGCCGCAGGAGCCGCGCGACCTGCTGTACGCCGACACGGTCGCCGCCGAGTGCGCGGCCGCCGACGCCGACGCGGGCGCCGCGCCCGGGACGTGCCGGGCGCTGGTCGCCGAACTGCTCCCCGGCATCCACGACGCCACGCATCCCCGGGACCTGTCCGAGGGGCAGCGCCTGACCCTGGCGCTGGCGGTGGTCCTCACCGCCCGCCCGCCGCTGCTGCTCCTGGACGAGCCGACCCGGGGGCTGGACTACGCGGCGAAGTCGCGCCTGGTCACGCTGCTGCGGGAGCTGGCCGGCCAGGGGCACGCGATCGTCCTCGCCACGCACGACGTGGAACTCGCCGCCGAGCTGGCGCACCGGGTGGTCCTGCTGGCCGAGGGCGAGGTGATCGCCGACGGTCCGACGGCGGACGTGGTCGTCTCCTCCCCGTCCTTCGCCCCGCAGGTGACCAAGATCCTCGCCCCCCAGCGGTGGCTCACGGTCGCCCAGGTCCGCAAGGCCCTGTCGTGACGGGCGCCGGACGCGGCCGCGCCCCCCGCACCGCGCGGGCCCGCCCCGTCCGCCTCGGCCCCCGTTCGCTCGCCGCCCTCGCCCTGACCGGCGCGGTCGGCGCGGCGGCCTTCTTCTGGCCGTTCCTCGCCCCGCCCACCTCGCGGATCGCCGCGCACGCCCAGGACGCCCCGTGGCTCTTCGCGGGCCTGCTCGTCCTGCTCCTGGCGGTGGTGGCGGCGACGATCTCCGAGTCCGGGCTGGGCCCGAAGGCCGTGGCCATGCTCGGTGTGCTGGCCGCGACGGGCGCGGCGCTGCGCCCGATCGGCGCCGGGACGGCGGGCATCGAGCCGATGTTCTTCCTCATGGTGCTGAGCGGGCGGGTGCTGGGGCCGGGCTTCGGCTTCGTGCTCGGCGGGCTCACCATGTTCGCGTCGGCGCTGCTGACGGGCGGGGTGGGCCCGTGGCTGCCGTTCCAGATGCTGGCGATGGGCTGGTTCACGATGACGGCGGGCCTGCTGCCGGGCCCCGACCGGCTGCGCGGCCGCGCCGAACTGCTCCTGCTGGCCGGCTACGGCTTCCTCGCGGCGTTCGCCTACGGCACGGTCATGAACCTCGCGGGCTGGCCCTTCATGGGCGCCCTGGCCTCGAACATCGCCTTCGACCCGGACGCGCCGGTCCCCGCCAACCTGGCGCGCTTCGCGGCGTACTGCCTGGCCACCTCCCTCGGCTGGGACCTGGGCCGCGCGCTCGTCACGGTCGTCCTCACCGCCACCCTCGGCCCGGCGGTCCTCAAGGCCCTGCGCCGCGCCACCCGCCGCGCCGCCTTCGAGACGCCGGTCACGTTCGACCCGCCCACCCGGTCATCCCAGGGTGAGGACTCGCGTGCGGACGGTGACCCGGGCGGTGAAGCACCCCACATGACGCAGGTCACCTACGAACCGCGGCCGTAGCCCGGCGCGCGTGTCATGCACCCGGCATCATGGGGTCTGACCTGCACATTGAGAGCCAGGTCACACAGGTCGCCACCACCCCGGATGCGACCACCACTAGTAGAAGGGGTCATTGCGGGCACTTCGCCCGGCTGCTTCTCTGGATGACGTCGCACGGCGCCGACGAGCCCACAGGGCCGCGGCGCCGACGCACGCCGCCGCCGCGCACCGCGTGGCCGACTCCGTGCCGCGGCACCCCCGTCCCCGAGGAAAAGGTTCGCCTGTGTCCGTCTCCGTCATCCGCCGCGTCGCTGCCCCGAAGAAGGCCCTCACCGGCATCGCCCTCGTCGCCGCCACCGCGGGCATGGCGCTCTCCGCCGCCCCGGCCCACGCCGCCTCGACCGCGTCCCCCGCCCAGGCCAAGGTGATCGCGAAGAAGATGATCCCGGACGCCGCCCAGTTCACCGCGTTCAGCAAGATCGTCCAGCACGAGAGCGGCTGGGACGTCGACGCCACCAACGCCTCCTCCGGCGCCTACGGCCTGGTGCAGGCCCTGCCGGGCAACAAGATGGCCGCCGCCGGCTCCGACTGGAAGACCAACGCCCAGACCCAGATCGAGTGGGGCCTGGACTACATGAAGTCGCGCTACGGCAGCCCGGTCGGCGCCTGGAACTTCTGGCAGGCCAACGGCTGGTACTGAGCCGGCACCGGACGACCAGTCCCCCCAAGCGGCGGCGGCCCTCGATCCCCGGGGCCGCCGCTTCGGCGTGTCCCGCGACGGGACCCCTCACAGGCTCCGCTTCTCGGGCCAGGCGTCCACCTGGTCGTGGACGGCCCACATCAGTTTGCCGAGGGCCGCGTCGGTGTTCTTGGCGGCGTCGGCCCGGTCGTCGGTCTGCGTCCTGCGGGTGTTGGCCAGGGCCGCCCAGCAGAAGCCGTGCCGGGTGCGCGCCAGGACGGACGTGCTGCCCGGCAGGGTCCCGTTGTGCCACCACGTCCCGGTGGCCGGATGGACCGACCAGCCTTTCGCGTAGCCGTACGCGTCCTTGGCGGTGGACGGTGTCGTCATGGTGCCGACCGACGCGGCGCTCAGCAGGTCGGGCCGCGCGGCGAAGCCGTCCACGCGCGTGACGAACCGCATCAGGTCGACGGCGGTGGCCAGCCAGCCCCCTTCGGCGTCCTTGCGCGCGATCGGGAAGCCGTACGGGTCCTCCTTGTCCTGGTCGTAGTACACGGCCTCGCCGGGGCGCCGGTCCTGGCGGGTGTTCCCGGCGATCCGCATCCCGGTGATCCCGCACGGGGCCAGCACGTCCTGGCCGACGTACTCCTCGTACGGCCGGCCGGTGACCCTCTCGATGACCCGCCCCAGGACGACGTAACCGAAGTTGGAGTAGGCGAACTCGGCGCCCGGGGCGGCCCCCGCGGCGTTGTTCAGGGGGCGGTTGTCCAGCACCCAGGAGATGAGCTGCGCCTGGTTCAGCTCCGGGCGCTGGTACACCGGGTCGGGGGCCTTGTTGCTCCAGCCGGGTCCGGCCGTGTGCTCCAGCAGGTGCTGGACGGTGATGCCGTCCACGCCGCTCCCGTAGGGCTGCGTGCCGAAGGTCGTGCCCAGGATCCCGCGCGCTCCGAACACGGTGTCCGTCAGGTTCAGCCGCCGTTCCTCGGCCAGCCGCAGGACGGCGGTGGAGGTGATCGTCTTGGAGACGCTGGCGATCCGGAAGAGGCTGTCGGCCGTGACCTTCTCCCCGGCGTCCCGGTCCGCCAGCCCGAAGCCCCGCGCGTACACCAGGCCGCCGTCGTGGGCGAACGCCACGGAGAGGCCGGGCACGGCGAACTCGGTCATGAACGCGTCCACCAGGTGCGGGACCATGGTGTCGGGCTCGGTCCGCCGCCACACCGGGCAGAACCCGGGGGTCGCGTTCCGGCCGCCCCCGTAGTCGGCCGTGAAACCGCCCACGGAGAGGGGCCGGTAGGTCCGCCCCTGGTGCTCCACCTCGTGCTGGTACATGCGGGAGTCGATGCCGTGGCGGGCGTAGAAGGCGTACGGCACGGACTTGTCCAGGGCCGCGGTGAAGTACGCCGTCTGCCCCGAGCCGCCGGGCAGGAAGCCGCTGACCCGGGCGGGCCGGTAGTCCTGCTTCAGGACCGTCTGGAAGTCCCGCTGGTAGTACTCGCGCACCCGCGGCGGTATCCACCCCCAGCGGCGCCCGTCGACCAGTTCCCAGACCATGGCGAACACGGTGCCGCGGAAGTCCTGGCCGGGATAGGCGCTGATGTCCACGAGCCGGTAGCCCTTCGCCTCCCGCTCGTTGACCACGGCCCGGAGTTCGGACTGCGGGACGTCGTGCCGTGACCACCAGTACGGCTCGGTGTGCTTCTCCGACCACCACCTGGGCCCGGTTCCCGGCCCGCCGTCCCAGATCGCCGCGAAGAACACGTTCCCGGCGATGTTGTAGCCGTTGAGCCGGACGAGCTGGAACGCTCCCTTGCGCTCGTCGAACACCTTGGTGTAGTCGGCGAGGGGGATGGCGTGCAGCGAGAACTGCTCCGGCCCCGCCCGCTGTTGCCAGACGGCGGCGAAGCGGGCCTGGTCGCCGACCTGGTACCCGCAGACGTCCAGCAGCCGGTAGTTCTCCTTCGTGAGCCGCCGGAACTCCTCCTGGTACTGCGCGTCGGTCAGGTTGTGCCGGGCGACCCACGGCTGGATGAGGGGGGCGCGCGAGACGGCACCGGTGGCGCCGGGCAGCCCCGCCGCCGGCGGGGCGGAGAGCGCGTGCGGGGGAACGGTGAGCGCCGCGGTCACGCCCAGCGACCGGGCGAGGAAGTCGCGGCGCGTCGGCTTGGACGGTCCAGGCATGGTCTTTCCCTCTGGACACTGCGGACGCCTTGCGCTTCCAGTGTGCGCGCCGGGGCGGCGTTTCTCCTGTCGAGGAGGTCGCGCCGCCGCCGGCACGATCACTCGGCGGCCGCGGCCCCCGTCCAGGAGACGAACGCCGCGAAGGGAGCGGGCTCGAAGGTGAGGACGGGGCCGGTGGGGGTCTTGGAGTCGCGGACCGCGACGGTGGCGCAAGGGGATTCGGCGATCTCCAAGCAATTCCCGCCCTGGTCACCGCTGTACGTCGACTTGCGCCACGTCAGACCGACGGGCGCGCACTCGACACATTGGCCGCCCTGGTCGCCGCTGTACGTCGACTTGCGCCACGTCAGACCGACGGGGGCGCACTCGACGCACTCGCCGCCCTGATCACCGCTGTAGCTGGACTTACGCCAACTGGCTACCGTCGGAACCGCGTTGCTCGCCATAGCGTTCCTCCATCACGCGCCGGATCAGCTCCGCCGAGTCCCTGAGGGAGAGAGCGGCGGCCTGGAGGTGATCGTAACGGAGCGAGCAGTCCTTGACGGTGTCCGGATTGGCGGTCGGATGCCCGCTGCCGTACCCCTCGGTGTAGACGATGGTCGGGTCGCTCGGAAAGCGGTAGAGGTCAAACGAGCCCTGAAGTCCTGCGTGTGCGCCGGCTGAGTACGGCAACATCTGGATGTTCACCCGGGGGTTGTGCTCGAATGACAACAGGTGGGCCAGTTGCTCACGCATGGTCGTGGGCCCACCGATCTGCTGGTGCAGCACGGCCTCGCTGATGATCAACCAGAAGACCGGCGGCTCGGCCTTCTCGAAGATGCGCTGGCGGGCGAGTCGTACGGCGGTGCGGTCATCGAGGTCACTTTGGTCCAGCACACCGAGCACAGCACGTGCGTACCCCGTGGCCTGAAGCAGGCCGTGGACGAGGTTAATTTCGAAGCAGCTAATCTCCGTCGCCCGCGCCTGCAATTCCGCGGTTTGCTGGAACCAATGCGGAAGTTGACTGCGCAACACCAACTCGATCAGCCGCGACAGCAGACCGCCCGTCCCCAGCGCGGCGTCCACCCGTTCGCTGAACGCGTGCGTCGGCAGTTTCCGCGCGGTCTCGATCTGGCCCACCAGCGAACCGGTGTAGTTGATGATGTCGCCGAGCTGTCGCTGGGTCAGGCCGGCGGCCTCCCGCGCTCTGCGCAGCTCGTAGCCGTAGTAGTCCAGCGGCGAGGCGCCCGGGTCGAGGGCGTTGATGTGGGTCACGCACGGTCCCCTCTCACGCAACTCCGCCCACCAGGGGACGTGTTGTGTCCGATCTGTTGCCCAGAGTAGTCACGCCTGGCCAGCCTCGTGGCGTGAACGAATACTTTGCCCCGGCCTACCTGGCCCCGTGCCCCGTCCAGTACCGCATGCGTCTGGCCGTGGGCGAGCACTCGGCCCGGCACGTCCGCCGTATCGTCCGCTCGTTGCTGGCGGAGTGGGGGATGACGGACCTGACCGACGCGGTGGAACTGGGCGTGACGGAGCTGGTCGCCAACGTCGTACGCCATGTCCCGGACCGGCACTGCACGGTGCTGCTGCTGCGGCTGAGGACGGGCGCCCGGGTGGAGGTGACGGACGGTTCGCCCCGGCTCCCCGCGCCCCCCGCCGCCCCGTCGCCGGACGCGGAGGGCGGCCGCGGGCTGCTGCTGCTCGACGCGGTGGCGGACAAGTGGGGCGTGGAGCCGTGCGCGGGCGGCGGCAAGACGGTCTGGTTCGAGTGCGAGACGGCGCCCGCTCCATGACGTCCGTGGTCAATGACGGGAACCCGGCCGGCCCGCCCGGCCGGAGCACACGGTCACCCGGCGACCCCGCTCTTCCCCGCCCCGGAAGGCGTCGTCGCGGCGGTGTGCTCCGGCTCGCGTTCCGCACCGGCCGCCACCGCCGTCACCGTCCGCGCCCGCGGTCCCTGGAACACGTACGCCAGCCCGAAGCCCGCGCCCACCACCAGCGCGCCGCCCGCGGCGTCCAGCACCCAGTGGTTGCCGGTCACCACGATCGCCGTCACCGTCAGGGCCGGGTGCAGCAGGCCGAGCGCCTTCGTCCACGTCCTGGGCGCGACGATCGCGATCACCACGCCGCACCACAGGGACCAGCCGAAGTGCAGCGAGGGCATCGCCGCGTACTGGTTGGTGAGGGCGGTCAGGGTGCCGTAGTCCGGCCGGGAGAAGTCCTGGACGCCGTGGACCGTGTCGATGATGCCGAGGCCGGGCATCAGGCGCGGCGGGGCGAGCGGGTAGGCCCAGAAGCCGATCAGGGCCAGCAGGGTGGTCAGGCCCAGCGTGGAGCGGGCCCAGCGGTAGTCGACCGGGCGGCGCCAGTACAGGACGGCGAGGACGGTCAGCGGGACGGTGAAGTGGAACGAGGTGTAGTAGAAGTCGAAGAACTGGCGGAGCCGGCCGACCTGCACGACGGCGTGGTTGAGCGTGTGCTCGACGTCGAGGTGGAGCACCCGCTCCAGGGCGAGGATCTGCTCGCCGTGCGCCTCGGCCCGCTCCCGGCCGCCGGTGGCCGCCAGCCGGACCTTCGAGTACGCGGCGTACGCCACGCGGATGAGCAGCAGCTCCAGCAGCAGGTTCGGGCGGTCCAGGACCCGGCGCAGGAAGGGCAGCAGCGGTATGTGCCGCCCGCGGGCCGGGACCGGCGGGGCGTACCGCGTGGGGACGGGCGTGCGGTAGTGCGGAGAGGTGCGGGACAGGAACGGCACGGCGGTGGCGGCGGCCACGGCGGCGAGGAGGACGACGTTGTCCCGCAGCGGGTGCAGCGCGGGCACGTCCGGCAGCAGCATCTTCGCCGGGAGCGTCATCACGAGCACCACCGTCACCGGCCACACCGGGCGGTCCGCGGCGCGCCGGCCGACCCGGCCGGTCACCGCGAGCAGCACCCACAGCAGCTGGTGCTGCCAGGCCGTCGGGGAGACGGCGACGGCGGCGCAGCCGGTGACGGCGACGGCGAGCAGCAGCTGGCCGTCGCGGGCGTAGCGCACGGCCCGGCGCAGGCCCAGCACGGCGACGACCGCGCCCAGGGCCAGGAAGAGGGCGATCTCCAGCGGGCCGGACAGGCCCAGCCGCAGCAGCGCGCCGTGCAGGGACTGGTTGGCGAGGTCGTCGGCACGGCCGCCGAGGCCGACGCCGGCCAGGTGGTGCACCCAGTAGGTGCGGGAGTCGCGCGGCATCGCGAGCCAGGCCAGCGCCGTGCAGCCGGCGAAGGTCGCGGCCAGGGACGCGGCGGCGGGCCGGCGGCCGGTGAACCACAGCAGCGGGGCGAAGAGCAGCACCGTCGGCTGGAGGGCGGCGGCGAGCCCGATCAGCGCGCCGCCTGCCCGCCGGCCGCGCACGGCGAAGCAGCCGAGCAGGACCAGCAGCACCGGGCTGACGCTGGTCTGGCCCAGCCAGAACGCGTTGCGCACCGGCAGCGACAGCATCAGCAGGCAGACCGCGGCGGGCGCGGCGACCAGGGACGTGCGGCGGCTGACGGGGGGCGGCAGGGCGCGGGCGGCGACCAGGCCGAGCACGACGACCAGCAGCAGCGTGCCGAAGGTCCAGCCCCAGCCGAGCGCCTGTTCGGCGGCGTGGGTGAGGGGCTTGAGGACCAGGCCGCCGAAGGGGGTGCCGGTGAAGCGGGTGGAGTCGTAGAGCGACCCCTCGACGTGCAGGACGCCGCCGGGGCCGACCCAGGTCTCCAGGTCCGTCAGCCGCTCGCCGCGGGGGGTGCCGAGGACGACGGCGGCCTGCCGCGCCCCCAGGACCGCGGCGACCAGCCACAGGCCCAGGAGCGCGGCGCGCAGCCGCGCCCCGGCCACCGCCCCGAAGACTCCCACCGGTCTTCCGCCGTGTTCCGCATTCGCCACGCCTCGTCGGCCTCCCGCCCCATCCACTCGCGCACCCCTGTGGGGTCGCACGCCCCCGAGGAGGACGCAGGCTACCCCCGCTTCACCTGACATCCGCTCTGCTTTCGTCCGCACGACGATAGTGGGCGGGGGTCGGGTTGCCTCGGCCGGGCCGCGGGACAGATCACAGGCGGGCGGGAAAGCGGTGCGCGAACACGCGCCGACGGGCCGGAAGAGTCACGGTGCCGGGAATCCGGGTGAGGGGACTGACCGCCCTCTTCGGCCGGCTCGTCCGCCGGCAGCCGCTCTGCGGATGTGCCAGCGGATGAGTGCCGGGCTGCCTACGTCGTCCGCGGGCCGGCCCCGTGTCGGTGGGGGAGACGGCCGGCCGCGTCAGACACGTCGCCCCGGCGCCTTCAGGTGGGCGATGAGTGAGGTGTGCCGCGGCGTCCAGTCCAGGAGCCGTCGGGTCTTGTCCGACGAGACGTCCTGGTCGAGGGTGTACAGGCCGGCGACGGGACCCATGTCGGCGAGCGCCTCCTCCAGCGGCCACGAGGTCGCGGTTCCGCCGCCGAGTGCCCGGGCGACGTCGTCGAGGCGGACCGTTTCGCTCATCCCGTGCCAGACCGTGCCCGGCTCGGCGCGTTCGACCACCGCGACGTACAGCTCCGCCAGGTCCGCCACGTGCACGACCGGCCAGCGCACCCCCGGTTCGCCGATGTACACGCCGGTACCGCGTTCGGCCGCCTTGGCCGCCAGCAGGCGGGGCACGCTGCCGCCGCCCTCGCCGTAGGCCATGCCCGGACGGATCACCCGGCCGCCCGCCGTGCGGACCCGGCGTTCGACCTCGGCCCGCCAGGCGACGACGGGGTGCGGGTCGGGCTCGCTGTCCTCGTCCGTGGTACCGCTGCCGAGCACGCCGGCGCCGGTGGTGCAGACGAGTGGCCCGCCGGCGGTGACCAGTGCGTCGACCCCGGCCAGGTCGAGGGACTCGCCCAGCGGCGGCCCGGCGTGCACGACCCGGTCGAATCCCGTGGCGGCCCGCTGCAACGAGGCCGGGTCGGTCAGGTCGCCCGGCACGGGACGGTGGTCGGTGGCACGCCGGTCGCCCGCACGTTGCAGTACGGACACCTCGTGCCCGGCCTTGGCCAGGGCGGCGGCGGCCGCCGAGCCGATGAAGCCGGTGGCTCCGATGACCAGGACGTTCATGCGATCTCCTTCGTGACGCCGCCGATGGCGGACTCTCCATGGATGAGTGGACGTGGGCAGGGGGATGGTGGCGTGGCTGCGGACGGCTCCCGGCGGCCCGGGCGCCCGGCCGCGGGGGTCCGCGGTGGCGCACATCGCCCGTCCGTACGGCGTCGGGAGCGCGTGGTCGACGGGGTGGGGCCGCGGGTCCCCCGCGGGGCGTGGCGGAGCGGCCGGGCTGCACTCTGCGCTGTCCGTCCGCTCAGGAGCGGGGGAGTACCGGATGCGACGAAAGGTTCCAGAAGCCGGCGTAGCGGCCCCCGCGGCGCAGCAGCTCGTCGTGGCCGCCGTCCTCCACGATCCGGCCGCCGTCCAGGAAGACGATGCGGTCGGCGCGCCGGACGGTCCGCATGCGGTGCGCGACCATCACCACCGTCCGTCCCGCCGTCAGCCGCTCGATGCCCTCGTGGACGGCGGCTTCGTTCACGGGGTCCAGCGCGGAGGTCACCTCGTCGAGGAGGACGACGGGCGCGTCCTTCAGCAGGGCGCGGGCGACGGAGACACGCTGGCGTTCGCCTCCCGACAGCAGCGCGCCGCCCTCGCCGACGTGCGCGGCCCAGCCACCGGGCAGTCGCTCGACCACCTCGTCCAGGCGGGCCGCGGTGGCCGCCGCCCGGACCTCCGCCGCGGAGGCGTCGGGGCGGCCGAGGCGCACGTTCTCCTCGATCGTCCCGTCGAAGAGGTGGACGTCCTGGAAGACGACGGCGATCCGCCCCGTCAACCCGTCGGTGCCGATGTCGCGCACGTCCACCCCTCCGACGCGCACCGCGCCGGCGTCGACGTCGTGGAACCGTGCGATGAGGTGCAGGAGTGTGCTCTTGCCCGCCCCGGACGGTCCGACGACGGCGATCCGCTGCCCTTCCGGCACGGACAGCGAGACGTCGTCGAGCACCGTGCGGCCGCCGCGCCGGAAGACGACCGAGTCGAAGGCGAGGCCGTGGCCCACCGGACGGACGGGATCGGCGGGTTCCGGCAGGGGCGCGGTGCTCAGTACGGTGTCCAGACGCGCGAGGACGTGGCGCGCGCCGCGCAGCTTGCCGGCGATGTCCGTCAGGGACAGCAGCGGGTCCGCGCAGCGGGCGGCCAGCACGAGGAGCGTCAGGGTCTGCGCCGGGCCGAGGCTGCCGCCGAGCGCGAGGTGGGCGCCCAGGGCCAGCAGGGCGGTGAACACGGCCTGCACCGTCAGCGTCAGGCCCAGCGCTCCGGGCAGTGCCGCCAGGGCGGAGCGACGGGACGCGCGCCGGAGGTCCCGGAGCGAGTCGTCGAGCAGGTGGAAGCGTTCGGTGGTCCGGCCTCCGGCCCGCAGCACCGGCTGGGCCTGGAGGTATTCGACGACCCGGCCGGTGGCGTCCTGCTCGCGTTCGGTGCGCGCCGCGTCGGCGGCGGCCGTCGAGCGGCCCGTCCAGACGTCGACCGCCGCCACGACCGGCACGGCGACCAGGGCGGCCAGCCCCATCTGCCAGCTGAAGGCGAGCATCACGGCGACGATCGTCAGGGGCGTCACGGTGGCGGAGACGAACGGGGCCAGCAGATGGGCGAGCACGCTCATCGCTTGCAGGACGCCCGGACCGGCCAGGACGGACAGCTCGCCGACGCGGTCCCTGTCGTACCAGCCGACGGGCAGCCGGGCCAGGTGATCACCGAGACGGTGGTACATGCCGCGCAGCGCGGCGGTGCCGACGCGGAATCCGGACAGGTCACCGAGGTAGCGCAGCACGGCGTAGACCGCGACGGCGGCTCCGAAGGAGATCAGCCAGGGCCAGGCGTCCGAGGGGGCGTGCCCGAACAGTGCCCGCAGGACCGGCACGAGCAGGGCGTAGGACAGGCCCTCGGCCACGGCGGCCGCGGTCATCAGGGCCACGGTGCGCCGCATCGGCCGGGCGTGTTCGTGTCCGAGGACGCGCAGGAGCAGACGGATCACCGGGCCTCCTCTCGCGGAACGCCGCCGTGGCGCTCACCGGGGTGGGGCCGGATCTCGTGGTCCGCGACGCGGGCGGCTGCTC
Organism: Streptomyces cinereospinus; assembly: GCF_042430725.1. NCBI lineage: Bacteria > Bacillati > Actinomycetota > Actinomycetes > Kitasatosporales > Streptomycetaceae > Streptomyces > Streptomyces cinereospinus. The sequence continues at coordinate 30,041 of NZ_JBHMCY010000040.1, forward strand.
CGTCGTCGGTGACCGCCGAACGGTTGGCCTGCCAGAACGCGGCGAACCTGCCGCCGCGGGCCAGCAGCTCCGCCGGCCGGCCGCGTTCGACGATCGCACCGTCCTCCATCAGCACGGCCGTGTCGGCTTCGGCGATCGTCTCCGGCCGGTGGGCGATGACCAGCACGGTCCGGTCGCCCCGGAGCGTGGCCAGCGCCCGGCGTACGGCGACCTCGGTCCGGGGGTCGGCGAAGGCCGTCGCCTCGTCGAGCACCAGTACGGGCGTGTCGGCGAGCAGGGCACGCGCGAGCGCGATCCGTTGCGCCTCGCCGCCCGACAGCCCGGCGTCCTCACCGATGACGGTGTCGTAGCCGCGGGGCAGTTCGAGGACGCGGTCGTGGATGTGTGCCAGCCGGGCGGCGCGCATCACCTCGTCGAGGCCGGCGTGCGGCACCGCCAGCGCGATGTTGTCCGCTACCGAGGCGCGCAGCAGCCGTACGTCCTGGAAGACGAAGGAGACCGAGGTGTAGAGCGCACGGCTGCCCAGTTCGCGCAGGTCGACTCCGCCCAGGGTGATCGTGCCGTGGGTCGGGTCGTAGAACCGGGGCAGCAGCCGGACCAGGGTGGACTTGCCGCTGCCGGAGGGCCCGACGACCGCCGTGACGGTCCCTGGTTCGAGCACCAGGTCGATGCCGCGCAGCACCTCGCGGCCGGGCTCGTATCCGAATCCGACGTCCCGCAGCTCCACCCGGTGTCCCCGCGGCGGGGCGGGGTGCGCCGGCTCCGGCAGGGACGCCACGTCGAGCACGTCCCGGATCCGTCCGACCGCGCGGCGGGCGGCCTGCGTCTCGTCGAAGCCGTGGCCCAGGGCTGCCACCGGAGCGGTCAGGCCCAGGCCGAGCAGGAGGAAGGGCAGCAGATCGGCCGGCGCCAGCTCGTCGTTGGCGAGCAGGGTGGTCCCCCCGGTCAGGACGACCAGCAGCACGAACGGCGGTGACAGCGCCAGTTGCATGCCCGCCGCGATCCCGGAGATCCCGTGGACCCACCGCCCGAAGGTGCCGACGAACTCGTCCGCGGCGGTGCGGAACCTCTGGTGGGCGCGGCCGTAGCCGCCGAACGCCTTGACCACGGAGATGCCCTGCACGAACTCGACCACGGACGTCGAGATCCGCCCCATGGCCGTGTCGAACTCCCGCTGCTCGCGCAGGCGGGCCGGCGTCATCATCAGGGGGACCAGCGCCAGGGCGAGCACGACCGGCACCAGCGTGATCAGGGTGAGCCGCCAGTCGACGGCGAAGAGGTACGCCAGCGACGCCGTCGGCACCACGAACGCGGAGACGAGCTCGCCGGGGGTGTGGGCGATGAACGGGTGCACGGCGCTGACGTCCTCTCCCACCACCTTCGCCAGTTCGCCGGTCCGGCGCCGCGAGAACCAGCCGATCGGCACACGCCCGAGCCGCGCGGCCAGCCGCCGGCGCAGGTCCAGTTGCACCCGGCCGTCCAGCAGGTGCCCGGTGACGGAGGACGCGGCCGTGAACAGGAGGCGTACGAAGAAGCCGGCGGCGCCCGCGAGCACGATGCCCCGGACGTGGCCGTGGTCGACCGGGCCGGACGCCAGCAGCGTGCGGCCCAGCTCGACGACGGCCAGCAGCGGAGCCAGGCCGGCGAGGGCTCCGACGACCTGGAGGACGACCACGGCGGTGAGAGCCGGGCAGTGGGGGCGTAACAGCCCCGCCGACGTCCGCCGCGCGCCGGGCTCCCCCTCCCGCCGTGCCGTGGACGGCTCTCTCGCCTGAGCGAGTCCGGTGGCGCTCATCGGCCTCCCGCCTTTCCCCGTGCCGCGCGCGACGGTTGCCGCCGACTTTAGGAACGCGTTCCGAAAATAGCATCCGACCGGGCCGCCGGGAACACGGAAGGGCAGAAGAGCCGCCCCGGTCATCCGGCGGGGGCGGGGTGGACGGCATGATGGGGCGATGCCCCCTCCGCGCGGCCGCACCGGCCGCCCGCCCGTGACCTCCCGTGCGGAGATCCTGGCCGCCGCCCGCCGGATCATCGACCGCGAGGGCTGGGAGAGGCTCTCCGTCCGCCGGCTCGCGGCCGAGTTGGGCATCGGGGCGACGACCCTCTACCACCACATCCGCGACAAGGAGGACCTGCTGCTCCTCCTGCTCGACCAGCACATCACCCGGATCGGCCCCCCGGAACTGCCCGCCGAGCCGAGGGACCGCGTCATCACGGCCGCCACCGCCCTGCACGACGCCCTCGCCGCCTGGCCGTGGGCGGCGGAGATCCTCACGGCCGACGGCTTCATCGGCCTGCTCGACGAGTCGGCGCTGTGGATGGTCGAGGCCGTCGTGGCCGGAGCCGACGACCACGGCTGCACGCCCGCCCAGTCCGTGCACGTCTTCCGCAGCATCTGGTACTACACCGTCGGCGAGGTGCTCGTCCGCGCCCGCTCGCCCCACCGGCGCGCCGATGCCGGGAGTCCCGTCCACCGCGAGGTTTTCGACGCCTCCCGGGTGCCCCACCTGGCCGCCATCGGCCGCCGGTGGCCCGAGCTGGCAGGGCGGGACACCTACCCCGAGGGACTCCGCGCGTTCGTCGACGGGCTGCTCGCACAGGCCGCCGCGGATCGCGCGCGGGGCGGCTGACGTGCAGGCAGGTTCGCCCGTTGACGCCGCCGTCGACCACGTGGCGCACCGCGTCCGGCATCACGGGCCCCGTCCTCCTTCCGCCGGGGCCGCCCCGTCAGCCTGCGCGTCGGGGAGCCGAGCCCGGTGCTGGTCCATCCCGCCGACCGCGGACTCCAGCCCCTCGCCGCGGACTCCGGCGTCGCGCCCCGCGACGCCGGCCCGTCTCCTGGGACGCCCCCGGGCGGCGGTCCTGGAGGAGATCGCGGCGTCCGACGGCACGACAGGAGGGGAACCGGCCCCTGCGGCCCGGGACACCGCCCGCCTCGGCCGGCGAGCGCACCGCGACCGCGCGGGACGCCGACCCGATCGTCGGCCGGCGGGTGACCGACACCGCGTGGCACCCCCTGTCCTCCCTCGGCCACGCGCTGCTCGAAGGAGGCCGGCCACCGGACGAGGAGCCCCCTTCCGGGGCCGGTTCGCCTTCCCCCGCCGTCGCTCCACCAGCCCCAACGGCACCACGGGAAAGGAACCTGCACCCCCTCCACTCGTTAGGGCGTCTAGTTAGCTCTTCTAACTGGACGAGAGGCAGAGCGCATGAGCGAGTCGCAGATCTGGGACGCCGTCGACGAGTACTTCACCACCCACCTCTGCCACGACGACGAGGCCCTCCGGGCGGCCCTGCGCGACAGCGAGGCGGCCCGGCTGCCGCCGGTCAACGTCACGGCCACCCAGGGCAAGTTCCTCCAGCTCCTCGCCCAGTTCCAGGGCGCCCGCGCGATCCTGGAGATCGGCACGCTCGGCGGCTACAGCACGATCTGGCTGGCCCGCGCCCTGCCGGCCGACGGCCGCCTGGTCACCCTGGAGTACGCCCCGAAGCACGCCGAGGTCGCCTCCCGCAACATCGCCCGCGCCGGCCTGGACACGCTCGTTGACCTGCGCGTGGGCGCCGCCCTGGAGTCCCTGCCCCAGCTCGCCGACGAGAATCCCCCGCCCTTCGACCTGGTCTTCATCGACGCCGACAAGGCCAACAACGCCCACTACCTGGAGTGGGCGCTGCGGCTCACCCGCGCGGGCAGCCTGATCGTCGTCGACAACGTCGTCCGGGGCGGCCGCGTCACCGAGGCGGACAGTGCCGCCCCCGACGTCCGGGGCACCCGCGCCGCCATCGAACTCATCGGCTCCCACCCCCGGCTCGCCGGCACCGCGATCCAGACGGTCGGCAGCAAGGGCTACGACGGCTTCGCCCTGGCGCGCGTGCTGGACTGAGCCCGGCCGGGCCGGCCCGGTCAGACCTCGTGGAAGAAGCCCACGTTGACGCTGCGCGGCCCGGTGCGGTCCTGGATGACGATCTCGCCGTTGCCGCCCCTGGGCAGCGGGACCGTACCGCCGTAGGCGAGCGGCTGCGCGTGTCCGCCGGAGGCCAGCCGGACCTCGGCGGACGGGTCCGGCTGCGAGCCGCGCAGCCAGGTCACCTGCCAGTCGCCGTCCGGCCCGCACAGGAACTCCAGGTGCACCCGCGAGACGAACAGCCAGTCCTCGGGCGTCGCCAGCCGGCACACGGTCCGGTCCCGGCCCACCCGCAGCACCGTCCCCGGCTCGCTGGGCGCGTCGGCCATGAGCATGCCGGCCGTGGCACCCGCGTCCGCCCCGGAGACGGAGGCCATGGTCAGTTCGAGCACGTGCGCTCCCTCGTGACGTCCGGATGCGGCAGTCCGGTCGGTCTGCCGCCGGGGCATGATAAATCGCCCGGCGTGGCGGCGTCCGGCACCAGGGCCTCATGACCGAGCGAAAGCCACCGGGCGCCGGCTTCGGGTCCTGGACGGATCAGCAGATTCAGAGATGACTACAACGATCCTTCTGACCCGAGCTCATGACGTCCGCAGATCTGGGCACGAGTAAGCCGCCTGGTCAGCGCCGGCCCCGGGGGGCCGTGCCTGACGGAGCGTCAGTCAGTCGCGGGCGTGCAGCCGTTCTGTCCGGGGAGGTGGTGGACAGGTGAGTCAGGACGACCGCGGCCGGAGGGAGGGCAGGGTCAGGTGCCACCAGTCGGTCAGGCGGTCGTCGAGGACGGTCGTGCCCTCAAGGACCTCGGTGAGGGTGCACAGGCCGAAGAACGCGCGCACCAGGGTCCGGGCCGTGCGGGCGGGGCGGATGTGCTCGTTGACCTGCCCTGCCAGCCGGGCCTGCGCGAGCAGTCGCGTGGCGGCGGTGGTCCACAGCGCGAAGGGGTCGGGGACGGGGGCCTTGATGACGGTGCGCTCAGCCCACAGACGGGCACCGGCACGCGTCACGGGATCCCGGGTGAGGGCATGGGCGATGTCGTAGCTGAGGGCGACGAGCCGTTCGAGGGGAGGGACCGTCTCGTCTGCGTAGCGCGCGGCGAGCTGGGACCAGGTGGCGAACCGGTCCTCGACGACAGCGACGGCGATGCCCTCCTTGCCGTCGTAGTGGAAGTAGACCGCGCCGCTGGTCCGTCCCGACCTGGCGCTTATGTCGTTGACACTGGTGGCCGCGTACCCCTGTTCGGCGAACAGTTGGGCCGCCGCCTCCAGCAGTGATCTGCGGGTTGCCTTCGCCCGTTCCTGCAACGCCCCGTCCGCCCTCGCTCTGTTCTCACGCCGGGTACGAACTTAGTGCGCCAGCGTACGCCCGGAGCCCAAACGGGCCCTTTCGTGCGGCAATTACACATTTCTTTCGAATGCGAACACGCGCGAGTGGTGACGGGCGCAGGGCGCTCCGGATGACGCGCGATCAGGCGTGCGCGACAACTGACGTATGAGTCAAGGGTGTTGACGGTCCGGTCGGCTGCCCCTCAGGTATCGCCGCCGCACGGCCGTACGCCTGATTCTGGCGCCCGTCGAGTCACCAAGAAGGGTTATTGCCCGATTTGCCGAGACGGAAATAACGTAGCGGAAACTATTTTTCCGTTTCCTGCGGACCGCCGGAAATGCCGCATACCTGCCTGCGAGGGCGTGGGAGGCTTGATGACCACCTCGGACCACGATCTGCTCGACTGGTCGCCCGAAGCCGTCGTCTTCGACTGCGACGGCACTCTGATGGACAGCGAACGCCATTGGCAGGAGGCCCGCAGCCGGGCCTTCCGGGAGCACGGACTCCAGCCGCCTCCCGGGTTCGCGGAGCAGGCCCTGGGCCTGTACTACGAGGACTGCGGCCGGCTCATGGCGCGGTCCGTCCACAAGCCCGAACTGACCGAGGACCTGACGGCCGCGCTTCTCGACCACTTCCTGGCACTCGTCACCGACGAACCGGTGACGATGCCGGGTGCGGTCCGGCTGGTTCGGCTGCTCTCCGGCCGGTTGCCGCTGGCGGTGGCCAGCAACTGCCCGAGGGTGGTGGTCGAAGGCAGTCTGGAACGGGCCGGGCTGCTCACCCACTTCGCACACCTCGTTGTCCCCGACACCGGGGACCGCGTGCGCCCCAAGCCACACCCTGACGTGTACGCGGTGGCGGCCCGGCTCTGCGGTGTCCCCCCACACCGGGCGCTGGCGGTGGAGGACTCCCTGACCGGTGTGGAAGCGGCCCGCCGGGCCGGGCTGCGGGTCCTGGGCGTCGGTCCCCTGCCGCAGGGCGACGGTGCCTCCCGGGCCGACCTGTGGTTACCGGCGCTGGACGCTCCCGAACTGCTGGCCTGGGCCGACGCCCTCGACAGCCCGCGGGAGACGCAAGGACCCTGACAACCCGCCGGGGTCCGGCGACACCAGGCGCCCGCACCCCCCGCAGTACGGCGGGAATCGGATCCGGACCGGCTCCCGTACCGCTGAGGCGAGACGTCGAACGCCCTTCCCCAACGACACGGAAGCCCTGTCCGCCGCACCGCTCACCCCACGCCGCAGCGAAAGCGCCGGCAGCAGCCGGGGGATCCGCCGACCGGCAAAGCACCGGGGCGGCGAGAACGGCCGAGGGTCACCTGCGGGCTCCAGCGCCCCGGCACGTGCGAGGGGTCGAGCACCTCGGGCGGACCGTCGGATGCCGCCGCCTCCCCCACCCGGCCGTCGCACACCGACCAGCACCGCACCGCCCTCGAACGTCCGGACCAGCACCGAGGCCGGCCGCTCGAAGGGCGCCCCCAGCGCCGCTACCACGCAGGGCGTGCCCGGTCCGGCACGCGGAGCACGCCGGTGCCGCCTTCGTCCTGTTTCACGAGCGACAACCCAAGGCGCATCACCACTGGGCGATGAGCGGCGTGTCCGGTGTGTGCTGCCGCCAGGCTTCGGTGAGGCGGGTGAGGCGGGCGGGGGCGGCGATGCCGCGCACGGTCGCGATCTTGCCGTGGGCGATGTCGAACGTCACGGCGCCGACGACCAGGCCGCCGACCACGAAGAGGACAGCGGGGGCGCCGTTGACGAGCGCGTAGTGGGCGGTCATGGTGCCGCCGGCGAAGCGCCGTTTCGCGGCTGAGGGTTTGAAGCCGGCCCGTGCGACGGCGGCGATGCGCTGCGGGGTGTCGAACCGCAGCAGCTTCGCGGTCAGGCCCGCGCCGTCGGAGATCGCGGTCGCGTCGTCGGTGAGCAGTGCCACCAGCCGTTCGGTGCGGCCCGAGGCGGCGGCGGTGAGGAACTCCTCGACGATCCGGCGCGCGGATGCCGGGTCGACCTCCCCGCCGCGGCGGCGTGCGGCGGTGATGCGGTGCCGGGCCCGGTGGAGGTGCTGCTGGCTTGCGGACTCGGTGACGTCGAGGATCTCGGCGATCTCAAAGTGGCTGTAGGAGAACGCTTCGCGCAGGACGTAGACGGCCCGCTCCAGGGGTGACAGACGCTCCATGAGCGTCAGCACGGCCAGGGAGACGGATTCGCGCTGCTCAAACGTGTCGGCGGGGCCGAGCATCGGGTCGCCGCCGAGGAGCGGTTCGGGCAGCCAGGCGCCGACGCTGCGTTCGCGGCGGGCCTGTGCCGCGCGGAGCCGGTCCAGGCACAGGTTGGTGACGACCTTGGTCAGCCAAGCCTCCGGCGCCCTGATCAGCTGCCGGTCGGCGGCCTGCCAGTGCAGGAACGCGTCCTGCACGGAGTCTTCGGCGTCGGCGGCCGAGCCGAGGAGACGGTAGGCCAGCGAGGCCAGCCGGTTCCGGCTGGCCTCGAACCGGCTGATGTCGAAACGATCGGTGGCGGTGCTGTCCACGCGGACCTTCCCAGGCGGCTACGCCGCCGCCTTCTCGGCGGACCCGTCAGGCGCGGCGGCCAGACGGTGCTTGCGCTTGGGCAGGCCGAAGGTGGGGTGCGCGGTGGCCCACAGCGACCCCTTGATGATGGCACCCTTGATCCGCGCGGCCTTCCGGCCGCCCACGAACCCCGGCTTCGCCTGCCCTTGATCATCGACCATCTGCAGCATTCCGTCCCGCCGCCCGAGGCTGATGTGGTTGAACCCGTGGACCAGCTTGGTGTGGGAGACCTCGCCGCCGGTCAGGCGTCCCACGATCGCTTCGATCGCCTGCCGGCCGGTGTAGCCGGCCGAACCGCAGGACATCGGCATCGGCCGGCCGTTGTCGCCGATGGCATGGACGGCGTCGCCGGCCGCGTAGACGTCCGGGTGCGAGACCGACCGCATGGTGCGGTCGACGACGATCTGACCGTTCTCGGCGACCTCGAGGCCGCTGGCGGCGGCGATGGGGTGGACCTCGAACCCGGCCGTCCACACGGTCGCGTCGGATGCCAGGGCGGTGCCGTCGTCGCACAGCACCCGCGTCGCTTCGACGGCTTCGACGCTGGTGTGCTCCAGGACGGTGATGCCCAGCCGGTCACAAGCACGGCGCAGGTGACCGCGGGCTCCGGCGGAGAGCCGAGCGCCCAGTTCGCCGCGGGCGATCAGCGTCACCGACAGGCCGGGCCGGGCTTCGGCGAGCTCGGTGGCGGTCTCGATGCCGGTCAGCCCGTCACCGACGACCAGCACACTCCCGCCGGTGCCCTGCCTGCCCAGGCTGTCCAGGCGTTCGCGCAGGCGCAGCGCCGAGGGCCGGCCGGCGACGTCGAAGGCGTGCTCCGCCACGCCGGGGACGCCGTGGTCGGCGACGTGGCTGCCGAGTGCGTAGAAAAGCGTGTCGTAACCGAGTTCGCCGCCGCCGTCGGCGTCGGCCACGGCGACGGCCCGGCGTTCGGGATCGACGGCGGTGACCCGGGCCAGGCGCAGCCGGATCCCGGTGCCCGCGAAGACGTCGGCGAGCTTCCGGGGCTCGACCTGGTGGCCGGCCGCCAACTGGTGCATCCGCATCCGCTCGACGAAATCCGGCACAGCGTTGACCACGGTGATCTCGGTGTCCGCCGGGGACAGCCGGCGGGCCAGGATCCCGGCCGCGTAGGCCCCGGCATAGCCGGCGCCGAGAACGACGATGCGGTGCTTCATGTGCTGCTCCTGTCTGTTCGCTTGCTCTCGGTGACTTGAGCGGAACAGCGCCCCGATTGCTGACAGGAACTACCTGTGACATGGGTCACAGGGCGACAGGATCAGTGCGAGGCCGACGCGGGGGCCGGGCGCTCGGTCGATGAAGCCCGGAAGTGCGGAACATGGTCCAGCCCCGGACGAACACCGACGCCGCCGGGTACGCCGGGACCAAACCATCATCCCGAAGATCAGCCGGTGGCCGGATAAGCCGCAGATCCAGGCAGTGAACCGGTCCCAGCCGGTGCTGCCGATGACGCCCGGGCTGCCCGAGCGCCGGACGCACGACTACGCCCGGCACGGCATCACCATTTTGTCAGTCGGTCTGGATCCGTCAGCAGATCCGGGACGCGCAGGCGCGCGGTGACTTCGCCCGTCTCCCGGGCGCGGGCGAGCCACTGCCGAGGGAGAGCGAGGAGACCGACGACGAACAGTGGTGGACCGAGCGGAAGCCGGCCCGCGAGGGGCTCTCGGTCCTGCCGCCCGCCCTCGCCCTGCGCAAGGAGGCCGAGGACGCGCTCCTGGCCGCGCCGCGGGCACCGTCGCAACGGCGCGCCCACAAGATCGTCGAGGATGTCCACGTCAGATCCGCGACGTCGTGTTCAAGCCGCCGCCCGGCCTCCCGCCGGGCCTGAAGCCGTACGACGCCGAGGACGTCGTACGGCGGTGGCGGGAGGGCCGGACGGCGGCCGGACAGCCTCGCTCACGGGCGCGCGGGCGCAGGGGCGCGCGGACCCTGATGGCGCGGGAGCCGCGTGGCGGCCGGGACGCGGCGGTACCGGGGACTCAGTGGCGCAGGAGGCGGTCCGCCAGCTCGCGGTAGTCGCGCAGGGCGAGGCGGAGCTGCTCGGTGTCGGTGGTCGCGGAGGTGGACTCGTCGGTCGCCTCCCAGGACCTGCGCAGGGTGCGGCGCCGCTGGCTCACGGCCTCCGTGAACCGGGCCGCGACCTCCTCCAGCACCTGGTCCGCCTCCTCGACGGCGGCCCGGGGGCCGTCCACGAAGGAGGACACCGCCTGCTGCATCCGCAGTTCGAGCTTGTCGGTCTCCTCGCGCGGCAGCAGCGGGGAGGTGCGCGGGCCGGGCGCGGAGGGATCGGCCGGGGTCCTGCCGGACGCGGGCGTCCCATGGGCCGCCGGGACCGCGGCGGCCGGAGTAGTCCCCTGCGCCGGCCCCTGTGCCTGTGCCGGCGTCCCGTGGGCCGTGTCGGCCGTCCCGTGGGCCGTGTCGGCCGGCGGCACCACACCGGCCCCGGCGCCGCCGGGGACCTCGCGCGCCGTCCCCGCGGTGGCGCCGCTCTCGCGGGCCGTCCCCGGCGCGGCCTCACGGCCGAGGAGGTCGTCGCGCCGCGCGGTGCGGTCGTGCTCCGGCGGCTCGCCGCCGCCCATGGGCCGTGTCACGTCGCTCATGTGCCTCAACTCCCCTTCGCGTGGCGCCCGAAGGCCCACGGCAGATGCATCCGGCCGCCGCCCGCGTGGGACGCCGTCCTGGTCCGTTCGGCGGGCGGGCGCCCGTGGTGGTCGTCGCGTGCCGGGCGCAGCAGGTCGTCGAAGAGGGCCCGGGCCTCGACCATGGCCTCGCGCATCTCCTCGGTGCCGGCGCCCCCGTCCTGCACGGCGCCGGTACGGCCGTCCTGCGCGCCGCCGGTCCGCGTGCGGGCGATGCGGTGGACGCGCCGGTAGCCGTGCACGTGGTGGGCGTGGTGCACGGACAGCGCGGCGAGCTGCTCCTCGTACTGCCCGCCGTCCGGGAAGCCCCGCACGGCGGCGAGTTCGGCGAGCAGCTGGTCCGCCTCGGCCACGGCGTCCCGCGGCGAGTCGACGAAACGCTCCTGGGCGGCCGTCCAGCGGGCCTCGTACTGCTGGCGCTGCGCCGGCTCCAGCGGCCGCTCGCGCAGCGCGCCGTGCCGCTCCACGCGCTCGGTGAGCTCACGTTCGGCGGCCCTGGCATCCCCGTCGTGCCGGGCCAGGGTCCGGTCGTACTCCGGTCCGAAGCGCCGCCGCAGGTCCCGTCCGCCGCCCGCGCCACGGCCGCGCAGGGTCAGGGCGGCCACGATGAGGGCGACCGCCGCCACAATCACGATCAGAGCAATGATCCAGCCAGTGGACATGAATGCCTTCCGGGTTCTCGACCCGACCGGCCCCTCGCCGGGCCGGTCTGTTGACCGGGTTGCCCGCAGACCCCCGCATAAACGGCGGCGCGCACCGCCCGCCCCGGCCGCGCGGGGACACCGGCGTCCCGGCCCGTACGCCGGGCACTGGTCCGGCGTCCGCGGCTCACCCGAACCGGGCCATCGGCCGCACGTCGTGCGGCCGTTCCCGTTCCGAGCCGCACAGCTCCTCGTTCAACTCGCGCACCAGGTGCACCAGATCCCTCGGCCGGTCCGGTCCCCACCAGTCGCCGAGCAGCTCCGCGAGGGACTCCTCGCGGGCCCGCGCCAGCCGCTCGGCGACCACCCGCCCCTGCTCGGTCAGGGTCAGGTCCAGGCCGTCGCGCACGGCGAGCCGGCGCTCCTCGATCTGCCGGGCACCCTCCAGGACGACGCCCAGCGGCACGGTGGTGCGCTCGGCGAGCACGCCCGGCTCCACCCGCCCGTAGCGCTTGATCCGCAGCAGCAGCCAGCTCGCCGCCGGCAGCAGGTCGTACCCCGCCCGCGCGGTGATCTTCCGGTACACCTCGTGCCGTCCCTCGCGCGTCCCGAGCACCGACAGCGCACGGCACACCTCGTCGTACGACGAGCGCTCCACCGGATTGCTCGCCAGCGTCTCGCTGACGTCGGGCGCCGTGACGGAGACCCGCAGCCGGTCCTCCTTCAGGAACCAGGCCAGCACGAAGGCGAGGAACGCCACCGGAGCGGCGTACAGGAACACGTCCGTGATCGCGGAGGCGTACGCGTGCAGCGCCTGCGGGCGCAACTCCGGCGGCAGCGCGGCGATCCCGCGCGGGTCGGCCTCCAGGCTCTCTGCGGACACCCCGGGCGGCAGCGGCACGTCACGGTAGGCGGCGGCCAGCCGGTCGTCCAGGCGGCCGGCGAAGACCGTGCCGGATACGGCGACCCCGAAGGCGGCCCCGATGGAGCGGAAGAAGGTCGCGCCGGAGGTGGCGACGCCCAGGTCCGCGTACGGGACCGCGTTCTGCACGATGAGCACCAGCACCTGCATGACCAGGCCCAGTCCCAGGCCGAGGACGAGGAAGGAGCCGCTGATCACCAGGTCGGAGCTGCGTTCGTCCAGTTCGTCGAGGAGCAGCAGGCCGAGCGTGGTGACGAAGGTGCCCACCACGGGGAAGACCTTCCACCGCCCGGTGCGGCTGACGATCTGCCCGGAGCCGGTCGAGGCCAGCAGCAGCCCCAGCACCATCGGCAGCAGGTGCACGCCCGACATGGTCGGCGAGACGCCCCGGACGACCTGGAGGAAGGTCGGCAGGTACGTCATCGCGGCGAACATCGCGAAGCCGATGATCAGGCTGATCGCGGCGGCCAGCGTGAAGGTGCGCACGCGGAACAGCCGCAGCGGCAGGACCGGTTCCGCCGCCCGCCGTTCGACGGCGGCGAACGCCGCGGCGAGCACCGCCGCCAGCACGAGCAGCCCGACGGTCTGCGGTGAGCCCCAGCCCCAGGTGCTGCCGCCGAGGGAGGCGACCAGGACCAGGCAGGTGGCGACGGCGGCGATGAGGAAGGTGCCGAGGTAGTCGATGACGTGCCGGGTGGGGGTGCGCGGCACGTGCAGCACGGTGGCGATCACGGCCAGCGCGACGGCCCCCAGGGGCAGGTTGACGTAGAACACCCAGCGCCAGCTCAGGTGCTCGGTGAACACCCCGCCCAGCAGCGGCCCGAGCACGCTCGACGCGCCGAACACCGCGCCGAACAGCCCCTGGTAGCGGCCCCGGTCGCGGGGCGGCACCAGGTCGCCGACGATCGCCATCGACAGCACGATCAGCCCGCCGCCGCCCAGGCCCTGGATCCCGCGGAAGGCGATCAGCTGCGGCATGTCCCGCGCGAGCCCGCACAGGGCGGATCCGGCGAGGAAGATGACGACGGCGGCCTGGAACAGCCGCTTCCGTCCGTACTGGTCACCGAGCTTGCCCCACAGCGGGGTCGCGGCGGTGGAGGCCAGCAGGTACGCGGTGACCACCCAGGACAGGTGCTGGAGGCCGCCCAGTTCGCTGACGATGGCCGGCAACGCGGTCGCCACGATCGTCTGGTCGAGCGAGGCGAGCAGCATGCCCAGCAGCAGCGCGCCGAGCGACACGAGGACGTTCCCCGGCACCTGTTCCCGGTCCACGGCGCCCGGCACCTGCGCGGACCTGTCCTGCGCTTCCCCGACCACGGCACCTCCGAGGCTGCTCCGCCGCCCGTTGTCGCCTTCTCCATCGTGAGTGGTTCGCCCGGTTATGGCCTGTTGAGCGGGAGTGAGCGCGGAGCGGGTGCGGGGGCGGGGGCGGGGGCGGGGCGAACAGGAGTCCACGGAATCTGCATAATCTCTGGGACCACGGGACACGGGACCGCGGACCCACGGGACCACGGGACCGCGGGACCGTGAGGGGAGGGGGCGGACGTGGCGGAGCAGCAGGGGCACCGGTGCCCGGAGTGCGGGGCACCCAGAGGTGCGGACAACACCCCGTCGTGCGTCTGCGGCGAGCGCGCGGCCGAGGCCCTGCGCGACGCGCGCACGGCGGAACAGGCGGCGGCGGAGGACTTCGACCCGCTGCGGATACGCCCCTACGTGGCCCTGCGCCCGACGACGACCGCCCCGCCCCCGGAGACGGCCCCGCCCCCGGCGGGCCCGACCGCGCCGGTCCAGGAGTCGTCCCTGCCCCCGGCGGACCCGGCCGCACCCGTCCAGGAGGCAGCCCCGCCTCCGACGGGCCCGACCGTCGCGCCCCCCGGGGCGACCCCGCCCCGGACGGCCCCGGCCGCGCCGAACGCGCAAGCCGCACCCCACCAGGCGGACCCGGCCGTGCCGCTCCCGGGGACGCCCCCGCCCCCGGCGGAGCCCGCCCCGCACCCGGCCCCCG